>MWEJ01000107.1 GCA_002071025.1 Verrucomicrobia bacterium ADurb.Bin070
GCGCCCTCGCCGCACGGGTAGAGTCCTTGCAGGGTGACGTGCTGTAGCGTCTCGCGGTCGCGCGGAATGCGGACCGGCGCTGAGGTGCGCGATTCGACCCCGACAAGGATCGCCTCGCGTGTGACAAAGCCGCGCATCTTGCCTTCGAAGGCCTTCAGCCCCTCGCACAGACGAGGTCCGATGGCGCGCGGCAGCCAAGCCGCAAGATTCGAGGCATAGAGCCCGGGGATAAAGGAGCTTTCGGGTAAATCCTGAGAGGCCCGTCCTTCGAGGAAATCGGTGACGCGTTGTGCCGGCGCGGTCTGCCCGCCGCCGGCGTGGTTGAAGGCCTCGCGCTCGAGGGCTTGCTGGCAGCGGAGGCCGGCCAGCGGGCCGTGTTGCGGCACGAACGAGGCGAGATCTTCAGCGCGGATCTCGACAACCAGCCCGGCATTGGCGAACGGCGAATTACGCAGGGAGGGGGACATGCCGTTGACCACGACCTCGTTCAGCGCGGTGGCGGCGGGCACGATGAAGCCGCCGGGGCACATGCAGAACGAGTAGACGCCGCGTCCTGCGGCTTGATACACCAGGGAATAGGTGGCAGGCGGCAGGAACGCCATCTGCGGGTCGCGGTGGTACTGGATCTCATTGATCAGGGCCTGCGGATGTTCGATACGTACGCCCATCGCGAAGGATTTGGCTTCCAACGCGAGTTTTTCGCGATAGAGCAGCTCGTAGATGTCGCGGGCGGAGTGGCCGGTGGCCAGGATCACGGCGCGGCCCTCGAGGGTGTCGCCGCGCTGCGTGGTCACGCCGAGAATGCGCCGGTTGCGGATCAACAGGCCGTTGGCGCGCGTGCTGAAGAGGATGTCGCCGCCTGCCTGGCGGATGGCGCGGCGCAGACTCGCCACGATGGCGGGCAGGCGGTCGGACCCGATGTGCGGATGGGCTTCGTACAGAATCGAGTCCGCCGCGCCGTGGGCGTGGAGCCGCTCCAGCGCACGGCTGTTGTCGCCGCGTTTCTTGGAGCGCGTGTAGAGTTTGCCGTCAGAAAAGGTGCCTGCTCCGCCCTCGCCGAAACAGTAGTTGGATTCGGGGTCGAGCGTGTGCTCGCGGTGGATCAGGGCGATGTCGCGCTTGCGTTCGCCGACCTCCTTGCCGCGTTCCAGGATGACCGGCTTGAACCCGCGTTCGATCAGGCGGAGCGCCGCGAAGAGGCCGGCCGGCCCTGCGCCGACCACAAGCACGGGATCGCGCTTTGAGACGTCAGGATAGTCGAACCGCACCGGTTCAAAAGACGGTGCGGGTTCGTCCGCGACGATCTGGAGGCGCATGTTGACGATCAGATGGCGTCGACGGGCGTCAACGGAGCGGCGCAGGACGCGCAGATCCGTGATGCGTTCGGGGGTGATGCCCAACGCCCGTGCGGCGTGGTCGGTCAGGCGCGCGGAGTCGGCCGCATCGCTGGGGGACAAAGCAAGATCGAGGTGTGTTTGCATAGGGGTTGTCATCGGTGGGGGGAAGTCGCCCACGTGTTCAGCGGAAGCCGCGGTCGGTATTGGCCCGATGGGTGTTGGGGATCGGTTCACCGCTGCGGAGAGCGGTGAGCAGGCTGTCGTCCCAGGCAGTATCCGGCGACCAGGAGAGATCCACGCGAAATCGGCGGGTCGGGTATTCCGGAGTGCGTTCGGCGACACAAAACGCACGTTCAGCGACGGTGATCCAGCGGTTATCCAGATGCAGCACACGGAAATCGCGGCCGCGGCGATCGGTCAGGTGCAAACCGCCCGACGGCGATGTGTCGGCATCCGTTGACAGACAAGGAGCGGTCGCAGAGATAAAAAGGGGCGTGTGTTGATAAACCAACGTTTCAAGTACCGGCAGCGAGATGGCCGGAACCTGTGCGTGGCACAGGGCGCGGAGGGTGTCACGGCCAGCTTCTGGCGAAAAAACGGCCTGGCGCACGCCCAAACGGCCGAGTTCGGCGAGCGCGACACGGTTCAGGGCGTACAGGCTCCAGTCGGCAGAAACCGGGGACTGGCCCTCTTCGGTCAGCAGGCGAAGCCCGGCCAAATCGGCACACTCCCAATCGTTCCAGCCCGCATCGTGCAATGTCCGAACGGTGGACGCTAAAGGGGCCCACTCCCGGATGCGGGTGAGCGGCGGCAGTGCCAGACGCAGGCGAGAGCGGTCGGTCAGCGCGCACCAGGCGTTCAGACTCCGCCCCAGTGTGTCGTCGTCAGTGTGTCCGATGGCCAGGACGATGTGTGAAAAGCCTCGAAGGGCTTCGGAAGAGGGCGGCGGGGCGTCAATTCTGAGTTTCAGCGTCCATGTCGGCAAGCTGGCTTCGACAGGCAGGCCCGCCGCCTGTGAAGCGGGAGTGGGCACGGGAGAGGGAGATGCGGCGAACGTTGGATGCTGAACGGCACAAGAGGCAGGTTCGGGCGGAGCGGGTGGCTGTTTGGCTGACGGCAGGCCCCATGTGTCGGCGATGGCCGCCCGGCGTGCGGCGTGATCCGTGTTCCAGAGAACTTCAAGGCGGTCCAGCACCCGCCGACGCGCCTCGTTGAGGGCCGCAAGGGGCGCGTAAAGGAGCGCTGGGTCGACCACGTCGAGCGAGCCGAAGCGCCAGACGGAGCCGCCCAAGCGCGCGAAGGCCTTACGCACTGCTACGGTTGTCTGTCCCGGTTGCCGCGAAGGGGCGAGTGCCATCTGGAGAGTGGCTTCCGCGCGCAACGGCGCGGCGGACGCGAGGGTGTGGGTCTCGGCTCGGGCGACGATGCCGTCGGGGCTCAGCGTGACGCGGAAATCGACGGGGTGCCCGGTGTCGAAGTCGGCCTCGCGCAGCGCGTGAAGGGCATAACGGCGACGCACCGCCTGCGAGGATGAACAATAGACCGGGGTGCCCTGCGGGATAACCGGGATATCTTCGTCCGGCAAGGCCACCTCCATTGTGGAACCGGCGGGGAGTGTCACTGCGGGCCGTGTGGAGCCGGCGGTGCGTAACAGGTTCACCGCGCAGCCGAAGGGCTTGCCTCCTGCGGCCAGTTCGACCTGCAGGCCGTCGTGCTTTTCCAGGGCGCGTGAAGAGGTGAAGCGCAGCCAGCGGGTGCCGGTTCGGTCACGGATTACGGCCTCGGCCGTGCCGATGCGGGCTCCGCGGTGGCCGATGGCAACCGGATCGATCACGGTGACAGCCGGGGCGTCGGGACCTTGCGCGTAGAACGCGGTCCAGGGCCGGCTAAAAATGGTTTGCACATCTTGGACCAGCGCCCGTTCCGCGTCGGGCGTGAGGGTGCCGTCCAGCTTGCGCCGGTAGAAGTCGGTCACGCAGGCCACATAGAGTGGACTTTTCATCCGCCCCTCAATCTTAAGCGACTGCACGCCGGTGGCGGCGACCGCGTCAAGCAGCGGGGCCAGGGCGAGGTCACGCATGGAAAAGGGGAAGGCCGGGCGGCTGTCAGAGGTCTGAAGTTCGGGGTCGGTGGAGGTAAAGGCTTCGCGGCAGCAGTATGCGCAGCGGCCGCGGTTGCCGCTGCGGCCGGTCATGTGCGACGAGAAGAGGCAAAGACCGCTGATGCTGTAACAGAGCGCGCCGTGCACAAAGATTTCGATCTCCACATTAGCGTCGCGGACAATGCGCCGGATCTCGTCGAGTGTGAGTTCACGAGCCAGCACGACACGGGTGAAGCCCAGTTCGCGCAGGGCGATGGCTCCCTCGGTGTTGTGGACAGCCATCTGGGTGCTGGCGTGGAGCGCAAGGCGCGGAAAATGGTCGCGGATCAGTCTGGCGACACCAAGGTCCTGCACGATCACGCCGTCGGGACCGAGCGCGTCGAGCGCGTCGAGCGTTTCAATGAGGGCCGCTAACTCGGCGTCCTCGACCAGCGTATTGACCGTCACGTAGACCCGCTTGGGCGGACAGAAGGAGCGTGCGTAGGCCAGCAGGAGGCGCAACCGGTCTGGAGTGAGGTTGTCGGCATCGGCACGGGCCGAAAAGCGGGACAATCCCAGATAGATCGCATCGGCGCCGTACTGGAATGCGGCCAAAGCAGCGTCGAAACCGCCTGCAGGAGCCAGGAGTTCGGGAGTCATAAGCGAGCTTCGTGAACTAGAAGACCGGCTTTTGCAAGCCGGTCTTGGGGGGATACTAGGAGTACACATGGAGACAACAAGCCAAGATACAACAAAGCTCTACCAATCAGCAACAGTGACGGTATCAGATAGCGAGGCAAAGCGCAAGCGGTTTTTTTAAAATAACAAACGGACGGGGAAAGCCGTCCGTTTGTCGCTTCATTTCGCTTGAAAACCGCTTACAGCTTGATCCAAGCACCTTTTTTCTTTGAACTTTCGACCGCGGCTTTGAGGAATTTCATGCCGAGCACGCCCTCGTCCACGCCGGGGTGGTCGTAGGCGGGCGGCACATTCTTTTCGCCCTTGATCGCGCGGATCTTGCGCTCCAGCGTGGTGTGGAGGTTGGCCAGCGCTTCGAGGAAGTCCTCGTGGTGGCCTGAAGGGATGCGTCCGTATGACTTGAGCACGTCCGGCACTTCACCGGTCGGCGCGTTTTGGAAATAGGTCACACGCGTGGTGCCGTCGTAGTAGTGGAGTTCTTCGGCGTTCTCTTGGAACCATTCGAGCGAGCCGGTTTCACCGTAAATGCGGAAGCCGTTGTCGTTCTTGTGGCCGATCGCGATCTGAGAGGCGAGCAACACTAGCGTGCCGCCGTTGGAGAGCTTGCCGAAGACATTGAAGTCGTCATCCAGCTTACGCCCGGGGATGGCGGTCAGCAGTGCCGAGACCGACTTGAGGCCCAGGCCGGTGGTCCACAAGGCGTTGATGAGCGCGTGGGTGCCGATGTCGCCGCCGCAGCCGGAAATCCCTGACTTTTTGGGATCGGTGCGCCAGGAGGCCTGCTGGTTGCCGGTCTTCTCGGCGAGTGTCGCGAGCCAGCCCTGGTTATAGTACGTTTCGATTTTGCGGATCGTGCCGATCTTGCCCTGCTTGATCAGCTCGCGCGCCAGCATCATCAGGGGGTGGCCGGTATAGGTGTGGGAAAGAGCGAACGGCACCTTCTTATTGGCTTTGACGGCCTTCTTGAGCGCTTCGGCCTCGGCGACCGTGTAGCACATCGGCTTTTCACACAGGACCGGCAGCCCAGCGTTGATGCAGGCGAGGGCCTGCTCGGCATGCAAGAAGTTCGGTGTCACGATCGTGACATAGTCCAGCTCAAGCGTGCCGGCCTTCCAGTCCGCGATCATGGTCTTGTAATCGGTGTAACCTTTGACACCCCACTCATCGGCGAATTTCGCGCTGAGCGCGGGGTCCTGGTGCAGCGCGCCGGCGACGACTTCGCGCGTGGCATCCAAGGAGATCGCGCGCTGGTGGACTTTGCCGAAGAAACCGCCGCCGCCGCCAATCATACCTACTTTAAGCTTGGTCATACTTCTGATTCCGTATTCGGTGTGAGATGCGGAAAAACCTCCGTGGGGTCCCACCGTGAGCCGACTCGCACGGTGATTGGTGCGCAGTATACGCCTAAGCGTGATTCCCTCGCAAGTTGAAACCGCAAAAGGCGTTTGGATGGATTGACTTTCAGCGGTTCGTCTGAGACAATCCGGGTGAGTTACCGATTCTGAACGAACGGAAAGTTGCAATGAGACGAATAGATTTAGCAGGTGAGTGGAGTGTGCGTAAGGCAGGCTCCAAGAAAAGTGTTCCGGCCCAGGTGCCAGGCTGCGTGCATGCTGACCTTATGGCCGTGCAGGAGATCGGGGACCCGGTCTCAGGCAGGGCCCTCGAGAGCGCGGCTGGCGTGTGCGAAAGCGCGTGGGTTTATGAAAAGGTTTTCATGTCGGAAGACTTTTCGGACTTCGATCACGTGGTGGTGCGATTTGACGGACTTGACGGATGCGCCACCGTGTCGCTCAACGACACGGAGCTGGGGGTTTCGACAAGCGTTTTCGAATGGATGGAATACGATGTGAAGGCGCTCATTAAGCCCGGCAAGAATAAGCTGACGGTGTCGTTTGCTGCCGCCGCGGACGAGTCCGGTCGCCGTGTCGCTCAATGTGTGCGCCGCCAGGCGTCGTCGTCCCTCGGCCTGTGGCAGCCTAAATCGGAAACGGTAGGCCTCTGCCGCGGCGTGTCGGTGTTGGCGTTCTCCAACGTGCGTGTGCGCCAAGTGGTTATCCACCAGGACCATTCAACCGCAGGGGTGGTCGGGTTGAATGTGGAGGTGGACGCGGCGCGCTTCCATCCCGAGCTCCATCTTGAGGTTCTGGTCCGTGTCTGCTACAAGGGAAATATCCTTCATGAAGCGCGCGAGATCCTGAACGCCGATCGCCTGTCCCTGAACCTGCCAGTCAAGAACCCTCAGCTCTGGTGGCCGGCCGGTATGGGCGAACAGCCCCTGTACGAGGTCACGGTTGACGTGCTGACGGGGCGCACGTGCCACGAGCATATCTCGCGGCGAATCGGGCTGCGTGAATTCCGAATGGAAGAAACCGCTGTGCGTGGAGATACGGTGCGGCGCTTTTTTATCAACGGGCAGCCGATGTTTCTGAAGGGCGCGAGCTGGATGCCGGCCGACCTCTATGTCGCGCGCTTGACGCGCGTGGAGTATGCGCGCCTGGTTAAGGCTGCGGCCGTCGCCAATATGAACTGTCTGCGTGTCTGGGGTGGTGGCGTCTATGAGAACGAGGCGTTTTACGATCTGTGCGACGAGTACGGGGTCTGCGTGTGGCAGGACATGATGTTGTGCGAGGCGCAGTCGGAAAAACCGGACGATGCGGCGCTCGCCGCCTGCTCGCGCGAGGTCGCCTGCGCGGTCCAGCGCCTGCGCCACCACCCCTGCGTGGTGCTGTGGTGCTGTGGGGACGGCGGTGGGCGCGGCGTGCATGCCGCGTATGCGGCTGCGGTCGACGCGACAGTCAGACGGGAAGATTCCGGTCGGCCGTGTCTGCCGGCAATGGCGCACGAGCCGTTTTCGCTGGGCGGGTATCCGCAATTTAGAAGTCTGCCCTCGTTTCCTGAGCCGCGCGTGGTGACGGCATATCTGGCCGAGTCCGAGCGTAATGTGTCGCACCCAGCCTGTCTGTTTCACATGTCGCCGTCTGACGGGGCCAAGCGCATCTTCTCGTCCTGCGTGGATGAATTCTTGATGCCGTTCGGCTTTGAGAACACCTTGTGGCTCAGCCAGATTCAGCAGGCGCTGGCCGTCAAGCAGCAGGTCATGCTGGCCCGTTGCGAGCAGGCCGATGGACAGGGCGGGGCGCTGTTTTGGCATTTCAATGACTGCTGGCCCGGAGCGAGTTGTTCATCGGTGGACGCCGAGGGCCGTTGGAAGGCCATGCACTATGTGGCGCGGCGCTTCTTTGCCTCGCTGACCATCGTGGGCCGGCACCACGGTGCGGCGGTCGAGGTCTTCGCCTTTAATGACGGCCTCAAACCATTCAAGGGCGAGGTGCAGTGGCGCATGACGCAGATGGAGGGCGCCACGGTTGCCGAAGGATCCAAAAAAGTCACGCTCGGACCGGCCTCGCGCGAAAAACCGGTGGCCGTCAAGGTCGGCGAGGCGTTGCGCAAATTCGGTGCGGGCAATCTGCTGCTCTGGCTCTACCTGATCGACGAGCAGGGCAATCCCGTGGCGTGGAATATCGTGCCCTTCTGCGCGTGGCGCGAATTACAGTCGCAGCCGCCGCGCATGCGGGCCGAGATCCGTTCCTGGGACGACAACAGCTTCGCCGTGATTCTCACGAGCCGCCACCCGGCACTCTGGGTCTGGATCTCGCTGGAGGGACTGGACGCGCGCTATGACGACAACTTTTTCTGCCTGGAGCCGGAGCGGCCGGTCCGTGTGCGCGTCACGCCCGCCACGCGGCTGAAGCTTGACCAGTTCCGTCAGCGCATCCGTATCGGTTCGCTGCGCGATACTTGGCAGGACAAGCGCGCGCTGATGCAGCAGATGATGGCCGCGGCCAAAGCCCCGTGAGCGTGCCGCGTGCTACCAGTGCATGCGCACCGGCACGCCGTCGGCATGAAGCGCGTGCTTGAGCTGTCCGAGCGTGGTGTGTCCCGTGTGCAAGATCCCGGCCACGATCACCGCGTCGGCTCCGGCAACGGTAAAGGCGTCCCGCAGATGCGCGGCGCAGCCCGCGCCGCCTGAGGCCACAACCGGCACGTTCACCGCCTCCGCGATCAGCCGGGTGATGGTCAGCTCAAAACCGGCGCGCGTGCCGTCCGCATCGACCGAGTTCACCACGATCTCGCCCGCGCCGAGCGCTTCGGCGCGCCGCGCCCACGCGACGGCGTCCATGCCGGTCCGCTCGCGGAACCCGCGCGTCGTGACTTCGTAGCCGCTGGGACAACGCGTGCGGTCCGCGGTCGCAACCGGGTCCATGCCCAGCACCATGCACTGGTTGCCGAACGCGCGCGCGCCGTCGGCAATGATCGACGGGGTGCGCACCGCCAGCGAGTTGACCGAGATCTTCTCGGCGCCCGCCAACAGCACGCGCGACATGTCGTCGAGCGTGGCGATGCCGCCGCCCACCGCAAAAGGGATGCGAATCGCACGCGCGACCTCGCGCACCATGCCGATGTCGATCGGGCGCTGCTCGGCGGATGCGGTGATGTCGTACACCACCAGCTCGTCACAGCCTTCGTCGGAATAGCGCACGGCCATTTCGACCGGATCGCCCAGGTCGATGTTGTTGGTGAATCTCACGCCTTTGGTGACGCGCCGGTTGATGATGTCCAGGCAGGGAATGATGCGTTTTGTGAGCATGGCGTTCAGCGGGGGGGCGCGGGTTTGCCGGAATCAGGTGTCCGGTGTCCATCGCAGAAAGTTGTCAAGCAGGCGCAGGCCGATGCGGCCCGATTTTTCAGGGTGGAACTGGGTGGCGGCCACATTGCCGCGCACGACCATCGAGCTGAAGGTCACCCCGGCGTAGCAGGTGGTGCCCAGCGTCAGGCACGGGTCGGCGGGCGCGGGGTAGTAGCTGTGCACAAAGTAGAACTCGCTCTCGTCGGCGATGCCGGCGAGCAGCGGATGCGGACGCGAGGCCTTCACCTGGTTCCAGCCGATCTGCGGGACTTTGTCGCGCCGGTCGCTGGGACGGAAACGCACGGCGCGTCCGGGCAACAGGCCGAGCGTCACGGTGCCGCCGTCCTCTTCGGAGGCGTCAAACAGAATCTGGGTGCCCAGGCAGATGCCGAGAAAGGGTGTGCCGCGCGCGGTGACGTCACGGAGGGCCGGGGCAAGCCCCAGCGCGTCGAGATGCGACATGGCTGATCCGGCTGCACCGACCCCGGGGAAAACCACCCGTTCGGCGGCGCGGATCTCGGCGGGATCGGACGTCACGGTCGTGTCGCAGCCGAGCGCGCCGAAGGCGAGTTGCACGCTAGTCAAGTTGCCGGCTTTGTAATCAACGATGGCGAGCATGATGTCACTCAGGGGTTGGCGTGTTGAAGGCGCAGATTTTGGTTGAGAGGCGATGCGATGTCAAATACAATTGCGCGCAATTAATGCCCGGTGAGTGATCCTGGAGAGGCGCGGGGTGCGCGCGCATGTGCGGGGCTCAGTCGGGAGCGCGGGCGCCCCCGCCCGAATGTGGCAAGACATGGCTGACAGGAAGGAAGACGACGATGCGACTACATGGTATGGCGGTAATGGTGACGCTGGCCGGGCTGGCCTGCGGACTGGCTGAAGCGAAGAGCGTGAAACTTTTGGCGGTCGGCAACAGTTTTTCTAACAACGCGCTGTGGTTTTTCAAAGAGATCGTCAAAGCTGCCGGCCATGAGCCGGTGGTGGGGCACGCCATGATCGGCGGATGTGATTTTGACCGGCATGTGCGGCATGCGGAGGCCTTCGAGAAGAATCCCGCCGATCCCGAGGGCCGTCCCTATGAAGGCAAAAAAAGCCTGCAGGAGCTGTTGCAGCAGGACAAGTGGGAGTACGTGACCATTCAGCAGGTGAGCCACAAGGCGCCCCGCCCGGAGACTTACCAGCCGGGCGCGGACCGGTTGATCGCGATCATCCGCAAGTATGCGCCTCAGGCCGAAATCGTGGTGCATCAGACCTGGGC
>MWEJ01000108.1 GCA_002071025.1 Verrucomicrobia bacterium ADurb.Bin070
GATCCGTGGGTCGGGGAGGTGCTGTCCTGATGGTTGTTGCCGATCATCAGCGCGTAGCCGTTCAGGTCGGCCGTATCGCTGCCGGCGGTGGCCTCGAGCCGGCCGCCGTTGACCGTGATCGAGCCGCTGCCGCTGTTGATCGCCAGGCGCAGGTATGCGAGGGTCAGGCTGCCGCCCTCCATCAGCAGGTGGCCGGTCGCGGTGACACCGACAAAATTCGCGTTGGCCTCGGGGTTGACGCCGCGCGCCTCGTGCACGCCGTTGCTGATGATCAGGGTCGCGATGCTGCCGGCGTAGCGGCCGACATAGATGCGCGCGCCGGAATTGGTGGAGGAGAAAGCCAGCCCGCCGTTTCTGCCGGTAAAAATATTCGTTCCGCGCTGTAGCTCTAGGGTCGTCGTGGTGGCGCTAGAGACCGGACCGTCAAAGATCACGGTGCCCCAGCCGGTTCGCGCCCAGTTGCCGGATGCGGTGATCGTCAGCGGGCCGGCAAAGGTCAACGTGCGTCCGGACGCCACCTCCGTGCTCATCGTCCCGCCCATCGACACCGGCGCCTCAAAGGTGAGATCCCGGGTGGCGCCGGCCAGATTGATGTCCGTCGCGGCCCCGCCGTCGAGGGTCAGCAGGGCGCTGCCGCCCACCGTGACCGGACCGCCGGGATTCAGGATTTTGATGCCGTCCCACGTGGCCGCGGTATCCAGCGGCGCCGTGTTCGCCGCATTGACCGTGTTGTTCCAGACCGCCACGTCGGCGGCCCCGGGCGCAACACCGCCAACCCACGACGAACCTGTGTTGAGCGCGTCCGTGTTGTTCTCTTTCACGATCTCGCCGGCGCACAACGGCAACCCGCCGGCGATCACGGCACACACAGTCGCTGCAAAGTTTCTTTTCATGGCCTGCCTCCTGTTTACGATGACTATAAAAAATCGATCTTAGAATAACATTCTCGTCGTCCGCGGCACCACACTAAAAATCCAAATTGATGCACGGCGGGCGCATCCGATTCACGTGCTGTTGAGATTTCGGCGTTCCGGCTTAAAATTGTGGTGTAACCACAGAGATTAGAAGGCACAGAGAAGTCGGGTTTCGGGTTTACGGGAGGTCTTGGCGAGACCGCAGCCTTGAGTGAACGCCTTGAAGAACGGCTCACCGTCCATCCGCTCTTAACGCAGGCACTGGGAGTACAGGCATCCTGCCTGTACATTTAACGACAGGCTGGAAGCCTGTCCCCCCAGTGAACGAAGACAACCGAAATCCGAATGTCGAAAGGACCAGCCTTCGGCGTTGTAGGGTGACGAGAAATGCGAAATCTGACCCCGTCCCCAAGCAAGTGAATCGGATGCGCCCGTGCGCGGCACGAAACGCGCTTGCCGTGGGCTGGCGGGACGTTTATCCTTGCAAGTATGCGTGTTGGCTGGACAGGGGGCGTCGCTGCACAAAGGTGCGCGCGCCTGAAGGTGTTGGCGCTGCTGCTCGTTTCGCTGATGACGGGCGGCCGGGCAGTGTCCGCCGTGCCGACGGTGTGGCTGTGGCAAGAAGAGGGGCTGGCGGACGGCCTGCCCGAACTCCCGGCACGATTGCGTGCGGAAGGTTGCGCATTGCGGTTCGTGGACGGCGCGGCGCTCGCGGCGGAGGGGTTGAAGCCTGGCGCGCCGGATGTGCTGGTGCTGCCTTACGGCGACCGCTATCCGATCGCGTTGGCCGACACTCTCGATGCGCTGACTGCGCGTGGGTGTGCCTTGGTGGTGACGGGCGGCGAGCGGTCGTTCGCCCGGCCTGTCTATCCGACCGCGGCGGGTGCGCGCGGCCTCACGGAGACGGGCGACGAACTGGCCCGCCTTGCGCCGGATGCGGCGTGGAACCGGCCGCTGGCCGGGCCGGACGACCATGTGTGCGCGGAGGTCACGGGCAACGCCGTGCGGGTGACGCTGAATGTGGCCGCCTATGCGTACGCCGGGACCGACCTGCCGTTTGTGGACGCCGCCGATGCCGTGCTCGAACTTGAGCTGCGGGGCGAGCCAACGGTGCGACGCCTCTCGCTGGACCTCCACGAACAGGACGGCGCCCGCTGGAAACAGATTGTGCCCGTGTCGCCGGAGTGGACACGCCACCGCATTCATTTCGCGCAATTCGTGCCGTACGCCTCTCCTCGCGCCACAGGTCGGAACGGGCCGGCGCCGGCGAGTGTGGCACGGTTCTCCGTCGGCATGACGCACGCGATGGGCGGACGCCGGGGCGGCTTTGCCTTCGAGCTGCGCGGCGTGCGCGTGCTGCGCGCGCAGGTCGCGGCGGCGCAGGTCGCCGGCGCGCCGCGGTTCGCTGACGAGGATCTCTCGGTGGCGCGTTGGTTCGGCGCACAGCATGTCGGCGAGTCGCGCAACCGGCCCGCGCCGCGGCTGCGCGACGGCATGCGGTGTGCGCAGACGGACACGGCGATCTTACGTATGTACGGCGGTCCTCTCCAGGGATCGCGCTGGGCGGTATTCGATCTCGCGCCGGGCTCGGTGGCGCGGAATGAGACTGCCGTTGACCGTGTCACGCAAGCGGTCAGGACGTTGGCCACGGGGGTCTGGCAGGAGGGGCTGCGCCCCCGTTTCCGCGCTGCAGAAGGTCGTGTGTTGATGGATGTCTGCCTGCCGCTGATGAATCCCGGTGCGGCGCCAGTCACCGTCACGGCGACGCTGTCCGTGAACGGTGCCGGGCGGAGTTCGCGTACTATCACGTTGCCGGCGCGCCAGAGTGAAGCGGTCGATCTGGTTTTTGCGGAGGGTCTCGCGGCACCGCGCTTGGCGCAGGAGCCGCTCGAGCTGTGCGTGGCCACGCGCGCCTCGGCCGGGCCGGTCGTGGGGGACGGGCGCTTCCGCCTCGACGCCCGCGCCGCTCTGCGCGGTATCTGCGACGCCATGCTGGCGCGCGCCCGGGAAGACGGGAGCCTGCACGGCTATTCGTTTATCGATAACCGCGGTATCCGAGTCCTGCTGGGCGGGTATGAGATCTTCTGCGACAGCCGTTATCGGGATGCCGCCCTGCGGTGGGGTATGACCCTGCTGGCTGAGCAGCGTGAGGACGGCGGGTACCGCATGGGCTACGGCATCACGTCCAAGGGCGAAGAGTGTTATGTCGCGGACGGCGGGGAGATCGTCGTCGGCATCCTGCGGCTGGCGGCCTATGCCGAACCTGCCTTGCGCGGGCGTTTGCTCGCCAGCGCGGACCGCTACATGCGTTACCGCGAATCTTTCCGGGTGCCGGAAGGCGGTATCGGCGTCGGCTGGTGCCTGCACGATTACGGGCAGCGGCCGGTCACTCCCCTGGACACGCCGACGCGCATCTATGCCCCGGAGCGCAACACCTACACGATCGGTTGTTCGCTGGCCGGCGCCTACGGGCATGCCGCGTTGCGCGGGCAGCCCGACCTCTTCCGGCGGGCTGCGGCAGATGCCGACTGGCTGATGCCTCGGACCCGCAGGCTGAGCGGGGCCTTTGTCGAGAGCGTCGTGTTCGCGCATGCGTTTGCCGAGACGCCGGAACGGCGCGGGCTCTACGCGGACTACCTGCGAACCGCGTTTCTCGCTCCGATGCTGGATGCGTCCAAGGAGCAGGCGTGGTGGTTCCACAGCGACGGACGCCATGCCCTGAATCTCTTCGGCCTGGTGTACTGCGCGCACCGGCTGGAAGAGCGGGCGGAGCTGACCGCCGAGATCTATCGCGCACTGTGCGCCATGTTTTCGACGGATGCGCCGCGCTCGATTCCCGAAACCCTTGCCGGTCAAAAACTGGGGCAGTCGGAATGGCTCTACATCAGTTACGGGACGCTGGGGCTGGTCGATGCCGTGTCGCCGTCGGCAAGCCTGGCGCGATGGACTGACGCTCCTCCCCGCTGAATCTTTCGCAAGGCTCTGATCTCACTAAACACTAACAACAGGATTCGTCATGAAACGACTGATGGTTGCGGCTGCTGCCGCGAGTCTCGCTCTCGCACCGTTTTCGCCGGCCGGCGCCCGGTTGGCCGACACGGTCCCCTTGATGGTGCGCGCCGACTGCGAGGCCACCGTGACGTTGACGTTTGAAGACGAGCCGCTGCTCGACAAGCCGGATGACGTGCAGGCGGAATATGTCTGCGCGGACGGGCTTGACGCCGCAGGTGCGCCGCTCGGCTACGGGCGTTACCAGCCAGTGCCATGCGCCATTCGCGACAACACGCTGACGGTAACCGTCCGCTTCCGCGGCGAGACCGAACACACTATCCGGGTCATTCAGAAAAGCTCCGATCCGAAAAAGCCCAAAGTCCTGGGTGTCGCCCGGTTGTATTCCCTGCGCCCGGACTACTTCGCCCTGCGGCCCTACCGGGGCAACGTGCACATGCACAGCAAGTTTTCGGACGGCAACAAGAGCGAATCGCCGGCCCTGATGGTCGCCACCTGCCGCACGCTCGGACATGATTTCGCCATCGAGACCGACCACCGCGCCTATGCCGGTTCGCTGGATGCCATCGCGGCGTTTTCGAAGCTCCCGACAGACATGAAGACGTTCCCCGGCGAAGAGGTGCACAGCCCCGGAAACGACGTGCATATCCTGTCGCTGGGCGCGTCGTCGAGCATCACGGATTGGTTCATGACATCGAGTGTTGCGTACAATCAGGCAGTCGCGGCGGAGCAGGCCAAGTTGCCGGATACGGTTCCCGAGCGTTTCAAGCGTTCGATCGCCGCCTCGTATGCCGTCTGGGACAGAATCCGTGCCTGCGGCGGCATCGCCGTATTCTGCCACCCGTACTGGCGGCCGGCCCACCGTCAGTATATTCCCGCCATCGTCTCCGATTATCTGCTGAACACGGCAAAGTTTGACGCGATGGAAATCCTCAACGGCGACAGCAGCGACCTCGGCATCCTTCACTACCACGAATTGCGCGCTCAGGGAAAGACGGTCGCCGGTATTGGCGTCACCGACGCTCACTCGTCCAAGAATCTGGAGCCCGCCTACACCTTGATCTTGGCGGAACAGCTTGATTTTCCGTCACTGGCCAAAAACATCCGCTTGCGGAACTGCGCGGCGGTGGATGTCGATCCAGTCTCGAAACGGCAAACCGTCATTGGCGAGTTCCGTTTCTCACGCTATGCCATCTTCCTGATCCAGCAGTTTTATCCGCTTCAAAACGACATCTGCCGGCAGGAGGGCGAATGGCTGCTGAAAGCGCTTGAAGGCGACGATCAAGCTCTCGCCGCGTTGAAAGCATCGCAAGGAACGACACCCGGGTTCAGAACCAAATATTGGCAGAAATGACGGCACCATGCGCGTAAGGAAGGGAAACATGAGGCACATACAGAGCGGCAGCAAGGCGGGCGGCGGTTGGCGTCGGAGGTTCAACAGGGCGTTCCACGGAGTCCTTCTGCTGGCGGCCGCAACCGCCGGCGCGGCGGCTCTCGCCGTGCCGTACGCGCCGGGCGGACAGTGGACGTTTGACGGTTCGCTGGCGGACAGCAGCGGCAACGGTCTGCACGCGGGAGTGGCGGACGAGCCGCACTACGTGGCGGCACGGGACGGCCAGGCGCTGCGGTTGGAGGGGAAGACGGCGACCATCCCCGACGCGCCCGGCCTGCGGCTCGCGCACGGTCTGCGTCTTGAGGCCCGCGTGCGCTTTGACGCGCTGGCGGACGGCAATGCCTGGACCGACGTCGTCATGAAAGGCGGCTACAGCCGCGGCGAGTATGTGCTGCGCGTCAATCCGGCGTCGGAAGGACGTCAGTTCGGCTTCTTCGTGAACACTGGCGTTTGGGAACAGCGCGTCAACGGGCGCGCCCGCGTCGAGACCAACGTTTGGTACGATGTGGCCGCAGGTTGGGACGATCGGGGACTCTGGCTGACGGTGAACGGCGACACGACGCGCGCGGCCCGCACCGGCCAGCCGGCCGCCACATGGGAGCCGTTGCGCGTCGGGCCGTTTCACGGCACAATCGACGCCCTGAGCGTCCGGCACGCGGGCGATGGTCTGCAAGGGGTCGGCCTCTGGCCGTTCGAAGGCGACCTGCGCGACCTCACCGGCCACGGGCGCGACTGGCGCGCCGCCGGCGCCTCCTTCGTGTCTGCGGAGCAGGGCGGCCGGGCGTTGAACGCGGCCTCCGCCGCGCCCGAGCTGCCCAGTCACGCCGACCTTCAGCTTGCGCCGGGGTTCAGGCTCGACTGCGCGGTTTTGTTTAATGACGTGCCGACCAACATCACGCCGATCGTGGTGAAAGAGGGTGAGTACATGCTGCGCCTTGACGCGCAGTCGGAGGGCGGCCAGCTCGCGTTTTTTATCAACCTCAATGGGAAGTGGGAGCCGCGCGTGCGGGCCGTGCAGCGCGTCAAGCCCGGCGTCTGGCACTACGTTTCCGCGCGCTGGAACGGCTTTGAACTCACGCTGGACGTGAACGGCGAGCGCAGCGACGTGACGCGCACGGGCATGCCCCGCCCCGGCCAGGCCCCGCTTAAACTCGGGCGGTTCAGCGGGGCGATCGATAACCTGCATATCGAGAATCCCCGGCCGATCGTGATGCGGCTGCGCGACCTCACGACACATGCCGTCCTGCTGCAAGCCGGTCAGCCGGTCCGGGTGAGCGGCCAGGTGATCAACTACGCCCAGACCGTCACAGGTTGCGTCGTGACGGTCGATCTGCCGGCCGGGGTGACCTGCGACACACCGCCGGCCGTTGCGCTCGCGCCGCTCGCCACCGCAGAACCGCAGGCCGTGGAATGGGTGCTGCACGCGAACACCGGCCAGGTCGCCACCGCGGTGTTCCGGCTGACCGCCAACGGCGCGACCGTCCATCAGGCCGCGAAGACGCTGCCCTTTTTCGATGCCGCGGACAGCGCGCGCGGGACCGGCGCGTGGGCGCCGCCGCCGCGTCCGGCAGGCATGCGAGCCGCCACCTATTATGTGGACAGCGCATGCGGCGACAACGCCAACGCCGGCACCTCGCCCGAGGCAGCGTGGCGCGATTTCACGCCGGTCAACGGACGCACGCTTGGCCCCGGTGAACGGCTGCTGTTGCGCCGCGGCAGCGTGTTCAACCAGGAACTCACGCTCTCGGCGCACGGCACGTCCGAAGCCTGGGCAGAGATCGGCGCCTACGGCGAAGGCGCGCGGCCGGTCATCCGCCGCAACTGGGATATCGACGAGCGCTGCGCGTTGATCGAGAGCCCCGATTATCTGGTTGTCCGCAGCTTGACGGTCTGTTTTGCAGGCAAGGGCCTCGTGGTACATTATGCGCGCGGCGGACACCGCGGCCTGCTGATCGAAGATTGCGTGGCGCACCATATCGAGGGCCTCTACCGCCACAACAGCCACGGGATTCCGGAGTGGCTCGACCGGCGCGGTGCGCCCGGCGACGGATCGGGGTCATCCGGATTCGGCGTCAGCGGTTCGGCGGCCTCGATGCTGGTGCTGCGCGACTGCGAGATGTTCCAGTGCTCCAGCGGGTTCCGCTTTTCCGGGCACGACGTGACGCTCGACCGTGTCTTCTGCCACGACAACTTCACGCACAACACCTCGCCGCATCCGTTCCTGACGTCGGTCTGGCGGGCGTATCTGCAGAACAGCGTGTTCGACGCGGCGGGTTGGCATGCCTACGCCGGCACCATGGGCATCATGCTGGCCAATCAGAACGGCCTGATCATCCGCAACTGCCACTTTCTCAACCAGCCGGATTCCGGCTCGCACGACGAGGGCGGTATCGATTTCGAGGCGGGCGGCGACGGCTGCCTGATCGACCGCTGCACCTTCCGCAACAATGCCGGCGCGGCGATCGAAGTGCTCGGGCTGAAATCTCCCCAGGCGCGCAATGTCGAGATCGCGAACTCGCGTTTCATCCGCAACAACGTCGCCAACAAACTCGGCCCCTCCGAGATCTTCATCTGGGGCGGCAGCCGCGACCCCGAGGTCTGCTGCAGTACGGGTCTCATCCGCGACAACGGCTATGTGCTCAAGCCCGGCGTGCTGTTTTTCACCAATCAGGCACCGGCGTTGACCCGCTGGACGGTGACGAACAACACGCAGTACGCCACCTGCGAAGAGCTGGACCGCGCCCTGCCGCTCAACGATCCGCCGCAGGTGGAGGCTGGCCGCGAGATCTGGACCGACCGTCCGCGCGTGCGCCTGGCCGGCGCGGTCACGGATGACGCGCGTCCCTCGCCCGCGCGCCTCACGGTGCGTTGGGAGCTGCTGCACGGCCCCGGCACGGCGGCGTTCGACGACCCGTCCGCAGCCGACACCGTGGCGCGTTTTTCCGCACCCGGCGATTATCAGCTCCGCCTGGTGGCGGATGACGGCGAGCTGTGGCGCAGCGGCCTGACCACCGTGCATGTCCTGCCGCCGCGCACCGAGGTGGCGCACGCGTGGACCTTCGAAACGACGCACGATAAAGAGGGGTGGAGCGACGGGAATCTCGGCACGCGCGACCGCGAATGGCTCGACCAGAAATGGGCCTGCATCTCGCGGCCGGTCAAGCACGTGGCCGGCGGCTTCTACATTGTTGCGGTCGAGGAGAGCGCCGAGGCGCATCTGCTCTCAGCCGACGCGCTCGGCGTGGCGCTCGTTTCCGCGCCGCGCTTTACAATCTGCATGCAGAACCACACCGGCGCGACGCGCCTGCGCCTGCGTTTCACGACCGATGCCGAACCGTCGTGGGCGGCGAACCTCGGCACGAGTTTCGTCGTGACCGCCCGCGATCCGTCGCCGCGCTTGTACACGGTGGACATGAGCGCGGTCGAAGGCTGGCGCGGACGGCTCAAACAGCTCAGGCTTGAACTCGCCGACGGCACGCCGGTCACCGGCACCTGCCGCATCGACTACATCTGGCTGGGCGGTCCCGCCCGGCTCTGGTGGCGCAGGGTGTTCAAAGCTCTTTGATGCGGAGATTGCGGAAGTGGCATTCCGAGCCTTCGGATTCCAGCATGAGGTAGCCTTTGCGCGGCGCGGCCGCGCGGGCGATGGTCACCTCTTTGCCGTTGACGCTGAGGCTGATGTCGCCGTTGATCGCGGCCACGCGGTAGTGGTTCCACTCCGGCGAGGGGCGGGTGCGCTCCTCGGACGGGAAGCTGCGCTGGCCGTTCGGCGAGATGCGTCCGGCCACTGTCAGCCGCGCGCCGTTGACCGCGAAGATATCGCCGTGCGTGCTGTACCACTCGTTCTTGCCCTTCACGTTGAATCCCGGATCAAGCACCTGCACCTCGATGCCGCGCGAGAAGGGCGAGCCGGCGACCGGCAGGGCATCGGACCAGATGAAGAGGCCGGAGTTGCCGCCGGATTTCATGTGCCGCCACTCGAAATCGATGATGAAGTTTTCGTACATCTTTGCGGTGCGCATGGTGCCGATCGGCTCGCCGGTGGTGACGATCATTCCGTCACGCACAAAAAACGTGTCGGGCGCAACGTTGCACGGCACCCAGCCGGTGAGGTCGCGTCCGTTGAAGAGCGGCACGAAACCGTTCTCGTCGCCTTTGAGCGGCACGCGCCACTGGCTGCCGTCATTGCGCTTCACGCGCTCGGCCCACTCCGGCTTGGCCTGCTCGGGCGTCGCAGCCGGGCGCGGCGTGTAACAATCGTGCTGTTTGAGCGTGAAGGCCGCCTCGTCGGCCGAGAGGCGCACCAGCACATAGCCGATGTCGCCCCAGTGTCCGGTGGAGGGCAGGCACAAGGTCTGCACGCCGTCCGTCGCCTGCTGCCGCCAGGTGTGGTTGTGGCCGAACACATACCCTTTGCAGGCCGGCGAGGCCGCGAGCAGCGTGGCGAGGCCGGTCTCGGCAAGCGGGTGGTGGGCGCCGACGAAGACCGGTTTGCCGCGCCCGCTCAAAACAGTCCGCAGCCAGGCGCGCTGCGCGTCGTCCAGACCGCCATTCACCGGGCCTTCGAGACAGGAATCCAGCAGGATGAAATCGGCATGCGGCGTTTCAATCAGCGACACCAGGCGCTCCGGCACGAGCGGCGCGGCGGCGGCGCGTTCCGGGAAGGCGGCGAGGAACGGCGCGCGCCGGTCGTGGTTGCCCATGGCGGCGTGCCAGCGGATGCCGGCCTCTTCGAGCGGCTTGACC
>MWEJ01000109.1 GCA_002071025.1 Verrucomicrobia bacterium ADurb.Bin070
GGCATACTCCGTCAGCATCTCCGTCCCCGGCAGCCCCGAGTAGACCAGCCCCGTCCACGCCGGAAACTTCCACGAGCACGTCCCGATATGCAGTCCGCCGTCCATATCACCATTATGACAGAGCCCTGCCCCCATTTCACCATCCAAGCGAGGCTAATCCTTTTCCGTAACCATGACCGTCATCGTCACTCTGCCAGCAACTCGCACAGCCTCTTCCGATCCTCATCCGTCGCACTCCCCGCCGCCACCTTCGCCGCCAGTTTCTTCACGGCGTCCCCGCCCGCCGCAGCGTCATCAACCACCACATCACCAGCCGCCAACCGCTTCGGTTCTTCTTTGCCGCCCGTCAGCACGTCCGGCAGCTTGTCCCCAAGCACAGCCCTCAAATGTTCAACAGTCGGGTTGAAGTAATACTTCTGAAGCGTCGCCACAACAGAGTGGCCGGTGATGAGTTTAACGGTTTCCAAGGGTACATTCGCAGACAGAGCCAACGTGGCAAACGTCGCCCGCAATGAGTGCCATCCTAAAACAGATGCGGACCGCACCACGCATGTCCCCTCCCGCTTCTGCCGTGTAACATCCATCATCGTTCGAACACCGGCCCATTTTGAAACTCCTCGCCTGAACAAGTATCCGGACACACGCTCGGCATCAGCCAGATCTTCACTGATCTGACCGCGTTTACGACCCGTGACCTCCTCGATGTCCCGATAACTTTTCCCTGCTGCTACACGTCTCAGCGTGTCCAGTATCCTTTCTTTTTTGGTCTCCGCAAACCCACTCCCGCTCACAGCCGCCGCAACCTTGGACAACACGCCTTTAAGCTTAACGCGCCCCTGCACCGTCTCTCCATTCTCATCCACATCCGACCGTTCCAGATTGGGGTAGGAGAACGTCCGCGCGAAAAGAGCCTTGCCGCGATAGACCACGCCGCTCCGGTTGGTCTGGTACATGTGTGCAGCCTCTGGGAAAACATACTCGTTTTCTCCAGTTCGCTCAGCCAACGCCGCATCCAGCACGTCGCGTAACGGCTTGAAGATCGGTATCACGATCGGCTTGCCGGTTTTTGACGTCCTCACGGAAAGCACGTCGCTTCGAAAATCGACCGATCGCCAGGACAAGCGACACACATCCCCTATCCGCATCCCCGTGCATGCCGCCGCCACCGTCAATCGGTAAAGAAACGGATCCGGCCTCGCCGTTTCAAAGAGTTGCGTCAGTTCGTTCGCTGTTAAGGGTCGTTTGTGGATGGTCACTGCCCCACAGCCACTTTTGCCTCGCCGCGTGATCCTCGCCTTGAAGGGATTCACCATTCCCACGGGCAAAAGCCGGTCAAACGCCGAACGCAAAAGCGATATGATCCCGTCGGCAGTGCTGGCCGCATACTGTCCTCGGATCTCGGCCATGTAGAGACTAGCCTCTCTGGGAGTAACCTCATAAAGAAACTTCGCATCGACCGCTCGAGCAAAACGGTTCAACATGTTATCAGCCCACGACTGTTTTTCGGCACATGGACTCGCCTCCCTGGGAAGATCGCGCCAGCGTGCGGCCAGATCCGCCACTTTCACATACTCGACTTGACGTCCTGTCTTTTTCTCGATCAGCCTCTCGACCAGATTCTCAGCGCGTCCCTTTTGCTTAGCTTCTTCCTCAAGGCCCCGGAGTTCGCTGATCGCGTTTTCCCTCGAAGCTTCGAACAAACGGTTGCCCTCACCCCTCAACGTGATGCGTCCATCAGGAGTCAGAGGAGGTTTGCCTTTGAACGGCGTCTTCAGAGTCCACGACTCCGTCTTTCCGTTCACGACAGCCTGCCCGTACCACGTCTTAACGTACTGCCCGTTTGACCTATACCTTACCTGAAGACCCATAACACCCTCGCCTTGTTTTCCTGTGAAATATTATGAGTCTAAACCCGCGAAAAAAACAAGGTCAAAAGCAAAATATCGGGCAAAACGGCATCGAAAAGACCAATTATTACAATATATGCCAATGTTTATGCGGTTAATTTTCTACTTTCACACGGTAGAAGTCACAGGTTCGAATCCTGTAGCGCCCACCATTAAAAACAGACATAAATAAGGCTTTCTATATTCAAAACATGTGCTGCCAGCACGATATGACGACAGGGGTACAGGCTAGACTCCATCATATCAACAGGCCACAACCATCGCCGTTCCCCTTTAGCCATCCTCATTCAAAACCGAAAAAAACTTTCGACTGTGGGTTCAAGGGTGCGTGAGCTCGAGGCCAAGCGTAAAAAGGCGTACAAGTGACCGGTTGACTAATAGTAACGCAAAAGGCACTATATAGGAGAGCCGCCTGTTGAAACTGGTGAACGAAGGCTACTAAAACATGGATCCGGAAGCCAGACCTCTGCCCAGCTCGATTCCGTCCGCGCACCGCACGCTTGTCGCGTGCGTGCGCGACGCGCTCCGTAACTGCCCGCCGCCTGCAGGCGCGGCTGAGCCGGCATGGTCCCAACTAGACCGCGCGGCGCGGGAACAGGGCGTGGACCCCTTCCTTTTCCCTTGGCTGGCCGCCCACTATCCGGCCCGTTTCGGTGCATCCGCCGCGCGCCCCGACAGCGTGCCTGGCGCTTGGCGCGCGCGCGTCTTGAGCGACCTGCCGCGCGTGGCACTGCGCCAGCGCCAACTCGCAGACCTGGCGGCTGGGTTCGCGCGCGCCGGACTTGACCTGATCATGCTGAAAGGCGCCTGGCTCGCCGAGACGGCATACGCTGATCCGGCCCTGCGCAGCATGAGCGACATCGACGTGCTGGTCCGCAGCGACCAGCGTGACCTCGGCCATGCCGCAATGCTGGAACTCGGATACGCCGCCTCAGCCGACACGCTGCACAGCCGTTTCGCCTACGACCAGCTCTACCGGCATCCGCTGCATCCTTACTCAGTAGAAATGCACTGGGCGGTGTCCAGCGAACAGGAGGCTGACTCGCCAGAGGCCGATATGGCGGCGGTGTGGCAACATGCCGTGTCGGCCCGGCTTTTCGGACATCCGCTCCGAGCCTTGTCGGTGTCCGACCAGCTCGCGCATCTCGCGCACCACATGCTGCACCATCAGTTCGCGGTCCCGCTGCGCGCCTACTTGGATGTCGCGCTGCTCGTGCGTGCTCAAGGCGACACGCTCTCGCCCGAGGCCATCGAAGCCGCCGGCGCGCGCTGGCAAACCGGCTCGGCCATTCCGTTCATCCTGCGTTTCACGTCTGAGCTGCTTGACATCCCGCTGCCCAGCGCCTTGGCGGACGACGCGCCGCCGCTCGAAGCCCCGTGGCGCGACGCCGCGCTTCACGCCCTCGCGCATCTGCCAGCCGCGGCGCAACGCGGCGGGGAGTCGACGTGGCTCAGCTATCGCCAGGCCGGCCTTGCCGGACGCGCGCGCCTGGTGCTGAGCAGGATCTTTATGCCCCGGGCGTTTCTGGCGGAACGCTATCCGTGCGCCCGCACGTTGGCAGGCCTTCCGAGAGCCTGGATCTGCCGAGCGAGGGACCTGCGCCGAACCCACTGGACCACAATCGCCGCACTGAACACCGACGCCTCGCCGGAGCAGCAGAGGCTCGACACCGCCGCCGTACGCCGCGCACTGGCACGTCACCTGAGGTGAAAATCAGGAATTATTAACGGCTGCTCCCGCATTCCGCCTGGACGATCCCCTGCTCAGCGATCTTGCGCGCGAATGTTTCATACTCCACCTCGCTGAGCGGTGCATATGGATAACGGCAGGCCCCGCAGTCCAGACCGATATATCGCATGAATGCCTTGCGGTACGACCAGTTTTCGCTCTCGATCATCAGGGCCACCACGCGGTTGGCCTCGTCCTGAATCTTTGCCGCCTCATCGAAGTGTCCGGCCTCAGCCAGCGCGCAGATCCGCGCGAAATGCGCGGGGATGATGTTGTAGGTGGTGCCGATGCCGCCGGAAAACACATTGCCGAGCACCAGCGCGCACAGAAGCTGTTCGTCGCACCCGGCAAAAAAAATGACCTCTTTGCCGAGTAAGTGACGCAGCCGCTGCGCACTGTAATAATCGCGCCCGGTGTACTTGATGCCTTTGACATTCGGAATGTCGAAGAACCGCACATCGCGTTCCGGCACCAACGCCTGGCCGATCGAATACACCATGAAAGGCAGATCGGTGGCTTCGGCAATACGCTGATAGTGACGGAAAGCCCCCTCAAACGATTGGCCGAAATAGACCGGCGCCACGGACGATACCCAGTCGGCCCCGCTCGCCGCTGCATGGCGAGCCAATGTCACCGCGTCGTCGGTCGCCAGGCAGCCGACATGCACGATCACCTTGCCGCGGCCGCGATTGGCGCGCACCACGGTTTCGACCACCAGCTTGCGTTCGGCTTCGTTCAACAAAAAGCCTTCGCCCGTCGACCCCGTCAAATAAAACCCGCGCAGGCCTTGGGCCAAATGATACGCCACCATGCGCTCAAGCATCTCGACATTCACCCGGTTCTCCCGGGTGAACGGCGTAAACAGTGCCGTGTAAGCCCCGGCCATGCCTTGAAATTCAGCACCCTCCAGATTCACTCGCATCGTCAGCATCCTTTCTTGAAAACGTTTTGTCACGCGTCTGCCAGCAGAGGCCCGACAGCGATTTCTTGTCGCCCGGCACCCAGCGGCTCACCAAGGGGGCCACGATCAGGCATGTCGCCATGCCCAACGCGCCGAACAGCAGCAGGTGCGGTTTCCACGGCAACGCGCACTGATCCAGCGTGAAACACACCGCAAAATTCGCGGCCAGTCCGGCCATGGCCCCGACACCGTTGACACGCGGCATAAAAATTCCCATGAAAAAGAGACATGCCAGACCGCCCGTCAGGACGCCGAGAAAGCGCTGGAACTGGTCGTAGATCGAGGCAATCTCCATGTTGGCCAAGATCAGCGCAAAACCGCCGCCCATCAGGCCGGTAGCGATGGTCACGAGTTGCCCACACCGCATCTTCCTTCGCTCGTCCGTCGAACGGCTCAAACGCGCATAGAAATCCGTGGTCACCGCCGTCGCCGCAGAGTTGAGGTTAGAGGAGAGTGTGGACATCGTAGCCGCAGCCACCGCCGCGAGGATGAGCCCCGAGATGCCGGGCGGCAGGCCGTTCGCAATGAAGATCGGAAAGATCGAGTCATTCTTGGGCATCGTCACATCCAGCCACTCGGGATGTGAATGATAGTACGTGAACAACGCGGTTCCGAGCAGGAAGAACACACCGCAGTTCACAAAAGAGAGCACGCCGTTGAAGAGGATGCTGCGCGCCGCGCCCTTCTCATCGTGCGTCGTCATGTAGCGCTGCACCACACACTGGTCGCTGGTGTACGACGCCAAATTCGCGACGAGCCCGCCGATCAGAACCACCCAGAAAACCGGTTTTTGAAAATCCAGCGCGAAATCAAACAGCCGAAACTTGCCGGCCGCGCGCCCGATCTCGATGAAACCGGCCCCCCCCCCCCCGTGCCGGCGATAAGCACCCAGCCGATCAACACCGTGCCGGCGATGATCACGACACTTTGAACGACATCGCTCCAGATCACCGCCTCGATACCCCCCACCGCACAGTAAATGATTGTCACCCCGGTCACGATAATGATCGCAACGTTGACATCCATGTCGACGACCGCCGCCAGCGCGATCGCTGGCAGGTAGGTCACGATGGCGGTCCGCGTGACCATGAAAAGCGTGAACGCCCCGCTGGCAAAGAGACGGCAGGCGAGATTGAAACGGACCTCAAGGTACTCATAGGCGCTGGTGAGGTTCAGCCGCCGGAAGAAAGGCAGATAATATCGCACCGTCAACGGCGCAAGCACCAAAATTCCGACTGCAATCACGAAGTATCGCAGATCGGTTACATAACTCAGCGCCGGGATAGAGATAAAGGTGATCGAGCTGAACATCGTGGCATAGAGGCTGAGGCTCACCGCCCACCACGGCAGGCGCCCGCCGCCGCGGAAGTAGTCGTCCGCGCTCTTGTTGCGCCGCATGAAAGAGAAACCGAGCGCCGCCATGCCCACGAAATAGAGCAGGATCACCACGCTGTTCAGAGGATGGAACGAGGCTGTCCGGCGGAAGGTCCCCACCGCGCAATCCGGCGTGCGTACACCCGGCCCGGTCTCGCCGCTGGCCAGCAGGATCGTGTCGTCCGACAGCCGCAGCACGGCGGCGCCGCAACGCGGCGCGAACGGCAGTTCGCCCAGTTCGGACCAGCGGTCGGTCACGGTGTGGTACGCCAACACCTGGCGGTTGAAACGGAACGCCTCAGCCGGTTGACGGAAGTAGGCGTCGCGAAAAGCCGCCAGCGCGCCACCGCTCAAGGTCGCGTTTTTACGGATCTGGTCGTTCCACACTTCGCGGTTTGACCCGCCGAAAACCAGAATATGCTGGTCGCCGATCGCCAAGGCCGACGCGCCGATCAGCGGCCACACCGTGCCGTCACCGCGCGGCCGCGCGGCCGCCACCGGTATCCAGCGGCCTTCCGTGCCCTGCGCCAGATCGTACGCATAGCCGTCTTCTAACGCCGTCTGCAGCCCCGTCTCGCGCGCCGCCATGCCGCCCATCACGAACAGCGCCGTGCGCCGCCCGGCCATGTTCTGGATCGCGGCCACCGGCTGCTCGCGCGGCTCCGGCAGCGCGGGCAACGGCCGCCAAGCGGGAAGCGCCTCAGCAAGGTCCAGCATCCAGACATCCGATTCGGCCGGACGGTCACGCCAGCCGCCCGCCACATACACGCAGTCGCCACGCGCCGCCGCCGCCGCCATCTTGACCGGATAGGGAAAATCCGGCAGCGCGGCGATTCCGATACGGCCCTCAGTCGCGTTCCACGTCATCAAAAAGGCCTTGGCGCTGACACGCTCGCCCCCGGGGCCGGCCGCGCCGCCCACGCACACGATCCCGCGCGGCGTGGCGACCGATACCCCCTCGCCCCCCGGCTCGGGCAAGGCGCCCACCTCCCGCCAGGTGCGCTGGCCGAGCGGCAAGCCGTAGATCGTCGCGTGGTAGCGTTTCTGCCCGCCGTCAGCCAACGGCGTGTCAGGGAAATTCGCGCCGCCCGCCAGCAGCACCATGCCCGCATGTTCCCCGCAAAAGGGCCGGGACACGCCCGGATGGGCATGTCCCTCCGCAGACAGCGGCAACCTGAAACCATCGGACCAAGCCAGCGACACTCGCGCCTCCGCGCTCAGCACCGCCCATCCGCTCAACACCGCCGCGCTCAACCATCTGGCCCCGCACTTCATGACGACAGAGTGTACCAAGCGGCACGCCGCTACGCGTTCAAAAAAACGCAATTGGTGTTTCATATACATGGTCCAGCAATAAGAGGGGGCTGTTCCTCGTTTATGCGACCAACAGGTGAATGATCGCCTGACCACACTGGGAGATGACGAATGAAGACACCGATCATGTTGGCATGTGCACTCGTTTTGGCAACCGTCCTGAATGGGCGCACCCAAGAAAAGGCTGCCACCCCGGCCACACCGGCTGTACCGGCTGCGCCGGCTGCCGTTGAAAAAGATGCAAACGCGGGCAAAGGCAAAGGTGCCAAGCTCACGCCGGAGCAGCGTGAAGCCATGGTCACCAAACGGCTGGAGCAGATCAAGGCCAAGGACGAGGCGCTCTACAAAGAGCTGGTCGAACTCAAAGAGAAAGACCCCAAGGCATTCAGAGACAAGATGCGTGAACAGGGCCGGGGCCAGGGCAAAGGCAAGGGCAAGGGCAACGCCGAAGGTCAGCAGCCCGGCAAAGGCAAAGGCCGGGGCAAAGGCAAGGGCCAGCCCCAAGCCGAGTAAGATCAGACGAACTCGTTCAGGATAGGCAACTGTGCCGCACCCAGATCGAAACCGAAGGTGCGGCTCTTCAGCGATAGCACCGGAGGTGCTTGCAGACGTTTGGCGCGCGCCAAGCCGTTGTAGAGCTGCCACATTCGCGTCAGATCGCCGCGGAACGACGCCTCGTCAGGAAAGAGCGCGCGCAGATCGCCGGGATATCCCGTCAATTCCCCGACCGTGCACTCGCTATATCCGCGTGCCAGCTCTTCAACCGTCGCCGGCACCGGACGCTCCGTCCATGCGGCGAACAGGCGGTCGTGCCAGGCATAGACCAGCGGATCGCCCTTGCCCTCGTCCACGTTCTGTGCCTGGCTCAGCTCTGCGGACGGCACGATCTCGATTGAGCCTTGGGGGATGATCTCGCCGCCGAAGACCTCGGCGTTGTAGCACCGCGCCAGCTCCCACACCTCCACCTTCCACAGATCCGCCAAGGCCGCGAAAAAGCCGGCGATATCGCCGTACATCGTGCCGTAACCGACTGTACACTCCGATTTGTTGGCGTTGCAGGTGAACACCCCGCCGAACGCGCTGGCGAGTGCCGAAAGCACACGACCTGAGCGGTCGCGCGCCTGTACGTTTTCCACCGCAAAATCCGAGAGTGACAGCTCGCGCTTCTTTCCTCCCGGCCGCTCACACACGCAGGCGTCGATCTGCCGCCGCGTCAGCTCTACGCTCTCCTGGATCGGAACCTCGGTATAATAACAACCCAGATTGACAGCCAAGCGGCGCGCCAGACTGATCGTGGTGGACGAATTGTGCCGACTGGGCATATTCACCAGCAACAGATTTTCGGGGCCTGCCACTCGGCTGTACAGCGCTGCAGTCAGTGCGGAATCGATGCCGCCCGACGCCCCCACAATCACCCGTGACAATCCCAGTCGGGCCAGTTGCAGTCGGCATGCGTGCTCCAGCACTTCAATCACCTTGCGCGGCGCGGCATGGTCTGTCCGCGCGACGGCTTCATCCGGCGGCCGCGCCGCGAAATCCAACACCGCCTCGTGCAGCAGCGGCGCGTGTCCGATGCGTCCATCCGGCCATCGAGCCTGGGTGCCGCCCGCCAGCACGAACAGTGTCTTGCCGGTATCGGCGACACCGGTGCCGCAGCAGCACGCGGCGGGCACGCCGTCCGCCGCCGGCGGCCCGCCAAGCGGCCGGTCGCGCGTATACGGCCGCGTGTCGAGGCACAGCAGCAGCCCCGCACCCTGCCGTGCCGGATCGTAGCCGCGCGGCAGCGCCTGGCCGCACCATGCGGCGACAGACATGCCCCCCAGCTTGAAAGGTGAAAAAAGCGTATGCAGCGCCACGCCCTCCATTGCCGCCACCGCACCGGCGCACAGGAAACCCGAAGCGCCGTCAAAACGGTTCTGCGGGGTGAGCAGCTTGGGCACGAACGGCAGCGGCGACTCGTCCGGCGTCACGCGCAGTCCGTCCTCGGCCGCCACCGCCGCGCCGACCAGACGACCGCGGTACGCGGCCACAGTGCCCAGCACCACCGCCACTCCCTGCGAGGCCTCGACGATGCGCGCGAGACCGCGCTCGCACGCCCGCAGGCAAGAGCCGTCGAGCCAGTCCTGGCCGGCCATGAAACCACTCAACGCCAGCTCCGGAAAAACGGCGACGCGCACGCCATCCGCCCGTGCGCGCGCCATCAGCGCCAGAATCGTCCGCGTGTTGGCATCGGGGTCACCCTGCCTGATGGTCATCTGGTGGAGCCGCACAGCTCCGGTGGAAATCAAATTCATGCGCGCATCATACCACACTCACCCGTTGGCATCCATGCTTACCCGCGACGCGAGCGGTTAGAGAGCATCCTTGATGAAAAAAAACGATTCGCCCTGTTTTGGCCATTGACAACTCACCCTCTGATCCAGTAAATTACGCCCCACTTTTGTTCCTCTTAGGGAACACGTGAGGC
This sequence comes from Verrucomicrobia bacterium ADurb.Bin070, assembly GCA_002071025.1. Taxonomy (GTDB): domain Bacteria; phylum Verrucomicrobiota; class Kiritimatiellia; order RFP12; family UBA1067; genus DUPH01. The sequence goes on from MWEJ01000109.1 coordinate 9,753, forward strand.
ACGCGATTTTTTCCGGCGTAGCGCAGTGGTAGCGCAGTTGGCTGTTAACCAATTGGTCGCAGGTTCGAATCCTGCCGCCGGAGCCACTTTTAACCCCGTTTTTGTTGGAAAAGCCCAATAAAAGCGGGGTTTTTCATTTATGCCGCGTGAACGCCCCTTTTCCATGAAACATCCTGAAAAAGCCTGAAAAAGAGGGGGCATTTACACACACAAACACAAACACAAAACAGGGGGTGAAAACGCGCCGATACGCTTGCCCGCTTGGGGTTTTCAGTGTTTTGGGGGTTTCGCGCCGCCCCTTGCGC
>MWEJ01000110.1 GCA_002071025.1 Verrucomicrobia bacterium ADurb.Bin070
GCCCGAGCGGAAGGCCACCTGCAGGCCGCGGTTCAGGCTCTCGCTGGCGCCCTGCGCGGTGCGCGACGATGCGGCGGTCGCGGTCTTCATGCCGAGAAAACCGCAGAGACCGGAGAAAAACCCGCCGGTCAGGAAGGCCACCGGCACGAACGGATTCTGCACGCCCATCAACGCCAGCGCGGCGAAAACCGCCACGAGGATCACGAAGACCAGGCCGACGCGGCTGTACTGCTGGCGCAGATAGGCCATCGCGCCCTCGCGCACATACCCCGCGATCTCCACCATGCGCGCGTTGCCGGGATGGGCCCGCATCATCATCTTGTAAAAGAGCGCGGCCATGGCCAGCGCCAGCAGCGCGCCCGCCGGCGCGATCCACCAGACGGCTGGCGTTCCGGACACGACCGCGACGCCGGATGATTGAGCGTGAGCAAAGCCGGCCAGAGTCAGGCCGGCACCCAGTGCGAACCCTTTGCGGATCAACATTTTCAGTCTCCTGCTAAACGATCACCCCGTAAATCGGCTTCGTCCGACCAGCGGAATGCACAACTTTTGAAGCGTCATCATTCCGCTTTTTAGCCGGTTTGTCAATTGCGAGAGACCGGTGCGAGTGCGCCGGGCGCATCCGTTTCTCTGAACCGTTGAGGTTTCTGGTTTCTGGTTCCGGTCACGCCTCCTTCTTTCCTGCTTCTGTCTCTCAACCGATAGGGTCTTGCAGCCGGTAGGGCGGTCTCGCCGAGACCGCCGCAGAGGCTTGAAGCTGACCGGCTGCAAGCTGAGCTACCTGCTGAACTTCGGAGAAGAAGTCATGAGGACCGGAATCGCGCGCCGCGTGAGGTCGCCGAAGGCGTCGATGCGGCGGTCGCGGAAAAAGGGCCACATGCGGCGCACCGTCTCGGTGCGCGCGAGATCAACCTCGACCGTCATCGCGGCCGCCTCGTCGGCCGGCGCCTGCGCGAGCAGTTCGCCCTGCGCTCCGGCCACGAAGCTGCCGCCCCAGAACTGAATGCCGCCCGTCGCGCCGGAGGGGTCGGACTCGAAGCCGGTGCGGTTGACGCTCACGACCGGCAGGCCGTTGGCGATCGCATGCGCGCGCTGCGCAATGACCCAGGCGTCGCATTGGCGCGCTTTTTCGGCCGCGCTGTCGCTGCTCTCCCAGCCGATGGCGGTGGGGTAGATGAGCAGATCCGCGCCGGCCAGCGCCATGAGGCGCGCGGCTTCGGGATACCACTGGTCCCAGCAGACCAGCACGCCGAGCCTGCCGACCGAGGTGTCGATCGGCGTGAAGCCCAGGTCGCCGGGTGTGAAGTAGAATTTCTCGTAGTAGGCGGGATCGTCGGGAATGTGCATCTTGCGGTATTTGCCCGCCAGCGTGCCGTCGCGCTCCAGCACGACGGCCGTGTTGTGGTAGAGTCCCGCCATGCGTCGCTCGAAGAGCGAGAGCACCAGCACCACGCCCAGTTCGCGCGCCAACGCACCGAAGATCTCGGTACTCGGCCCGGGGATTGGCTCGGCCTGGTCAAAGAGCGCGGGGTCTTCGGTCTGGCAGAAATAGAGACCGTTATGAAGTTCCTGCAGCACGACCAGCTCGGCGCCTTGGCGTGCGCAATCGCGGATCATCTCGGTGAGACCCGCGATGTTGGCGCGCCTGTCCGGGCCGCAGCTTCTCTGTACAATTCCAATTTTCATGTGTTGGTCACTGAAGGGGTGAAGAAACATCAAATGCGATCTGTGTAATCTGCGTAATCTGTGGATAAGGTTTCCCTGTCGTCTATTCTCGTTCCTCGGACGGTGGGTTTACAGAAAACGAGTAGGGAACTGCATCGTCACACAGTGGAGCGAACCGTGTTGCCGGATGAGCGGACGGCAGTCGATGCCGGTGATTTCGCGGTCGGGGAACGCCCGGGCCAGCCGGTTGAGGGCCAGCGCGTCTTTCGGCGACGCATACGTCGGCACGAGAACGGCCCCGTTGAGAATCAGAAAGTTGGCGTAGGTCGCCGGCAGGCGGTGACCGTCTTCTGGATCGAAGGCGGGGTCGGCCATGGGCAGGGGGATCAGCGTGTAGGGGCGTCCGTCGGCGGTGCGGAAGGTGCGCAGCTCCTCCTCCATGCGCCGCAGTGCGCCGTCATGCTCGTCGGCCGCATCCTCGCTCTGCACGTAGGCGATCGTGCGGGCGTCGCAGAAGCGCGCCAGCGTGTCGATGTGGCTGTCGGTGTCGTCGCCGGCCAGATAGCCGTGGCGCAGCCAGAGGATGCGCTCGAGGCCCAGCGCCTCTTTGAAGTACGCCTCAAGCTCCGCCTTTGAATAAGGGTCGTTGCGGTTGACCGACAGCAGGCAGGTCTCGGTGGTGAGCAGCGTGCCCTGTCCGTCCGATTCGATGGCGCCGCCCTCCAGCACGCGGTCAAGCCGGTTGCGGTAGGCGACCTGCGGCAGGAAGAGACCGCGGCGGTGCAGCTCGCGCGTGATGAGATTGTCGCGGCCGGCCGCGAACTTCATGCCCCAGCCATTGAAGGTGAAATCGAGCAGGCAGGGGCGCCCCTCTTCGAACACGCTGATCGGCCCGTGGTCGCGCGCCCAAGTGTCATCGGTTTCCAGCTCGCAGATCAGGATCTGCGGAGAGAGGTCGGGCAACGCACGGCGCACCGCCTCCGCGTCGCGGCAGACGATCAGGCAGCGTTCGCGCCGGGCGATCTCGCGCGCGATCGCGGCGAAGCAGGGGGTCACGGCGTCGAGCAGCGGCGCCCAGTCGGTGCCCGCGTGCGGCCACGTGAGCTGCACGCCGCTCTGCGGCTCCCATTCGGCCGGCAGGCGGACGCGCGGTGGCGGAGGGGTCATTGTAGCCAAAGAATCGTTCCTTCCTTGGGCACCGTGTAGAGGAAAATGGGGATGAGTATCCAGTGTACGTGCATAGAGCGCCTCCTGTCGTTTCATGGCAGAACGGATGCTGTTTTAGCGCCCATTCTATAAAACGCAGCGGGATTTCTCAATGCCCAAACCGGCCGATTGCCTTGACGCGTAAAGAGGGCTTGGCATAAGCTACCCGTGCACCAATTGGGTTGCGGGCTTTGCCCGCGTGAGTGAAAGGGGGGGGCATGCGGGAAGTCTGGATCGCCTTCGGGCTGACGATGTTCGCGGGTCTGGCAACCGGGATCGGCAGCGTGATCGCCTTTATGGCCAAACGCACCGATTACCGCTTCCTCTCTGTCGCGACCGGTTTCTCGGCGGGCGTGATGCTCTACGTCTCCTTTGTGGAGATTTTTGTCAAGGGCACCGAGGCGCTCGTCGGACGCTACGGCGATCCGCTCGGCCACTGGATCAATGCGGCGTCGTTCTTTGGCGGGATGTTGCTGATCGGGTTGATCGACAACGCCATTCCCTCTGCTGAAAATCCGCATGAACCCCATGCCGAGAGCGAGACGCGTCCTCTGCACGACCGCTCCGGTGCGCCGCCGCCGGCACCCGCGCGTGACAAGCCCGAGCAGGGGCTGCACGATCACGCCCATGGCAGGAAGCTGATGCGCATGGGGCTTTTCACCGCCCTCGCCATCACGATCCACAACTTTCCGGAGGGGCTGGCGACCTTTCTCGCCGCGCTGCAGGACCCCGGGCTCGGCATCGCGATCGCCGTCGCCGTCGCGCTGCACAATATCCCGGAGGGGATCAGCGTGTCCGTGCCGATCTATTACGCTACCGGCAACCGCCGCACGGCTTTCTTCTATTCGCTGTTGAGCGGTCTGGCCGAACCGGTCGGCGCCGGCGTCGCCTATCTCGCGCTGCGCCTCTTCGTGGGCAGCGGCAACGGGGGGCTCCCCCCCGAAATCATGGGCATCCTTTTCGGGGGCGTGGCCGGCATCATGGTCTATATCAGCCTCGACGAACTCCTGCCCACCAGCCGCGCGTACGGCAAGGGGCACGACAGTCTTTTCGGCCTGGCCGGCGGCATGGTGATGATGGCCCTCAGTCTCTTGCTGATGAAGGGATGACGTTCAGCCGCTTGACCGCGATGTGGTGTCGCGATGCCGGTTGACAGTCCGGCGGATTGCGGATATGGTTTTCCCCGAATGATGGGTGTTTCTATCCAGACAATAAAGGAGATCCCTATGACAACTCGCCGCCTATTTGTCCGCACCGTAATGACCGGAGCCGCCGTCTCGTTGTTGGCCGCTGTCCAGAGTGGCTGTCAGCCGGCCGCCGAGCCGGCCCGACCCGCCGCTCCCGCCGGCGCGGGCATCCCGAAACTGAAGGCAGCCGGCGCGGTTGTGATCGCCGCCGACAGCCAGAAGGTCACGATCAAGATCCGTTGTCAGAAGTGCGGGTTTCTGAGCGAGGAGATCCAGATCGACACGCCCAAGGCTGGACAGCCCTACACGCAGGCCTGGACCTGCCCGAAATGCGGCCACAAGCAGACCGTCACGATTGAGCTGGATGCGTAAGCGCGAAAAGAGTGACCCATGACTGACAAGATCCTTCCTTTGCTGGGACGGCGCAGTGTCCGCGCCTACCTTCCGGACGCGGCGGTCAGCGAGGCTGAGCTGCGCGCTCTGCTGGAGGCTGCGATGGCCGCGCCGTCCGCCATGGCGCGCGATCCTTGGCGCTTCCTGGTGTTGCGTGAACGCGCGGATCTGGCCGCTCTGGCGGACCTGCTGCCGCACGGCCAGATGCTCCGTCAGGCGGCGCTAGGCATCGTGGTCTGCGGCGATCCCGCGCAGGCCCATCGCCAAGAGATCTCCTACCTGCTTCAGGATTGTTCGGCCGCGGTCGAGAACCTGCTGATTGCCGCGCACCTGCTCGGGCTCGGCGCGGTCTGGCTGGGCGTCCACCCGAACGAAGACCGCGTGACCGGCATCCGCCGTCAGTTCGGCGTGCCTGAGACGATCCTGCCGGTCGCCGCGATCGCGGTCGGCCGGCCGGCTGAAGCCCCCGAACCCCGCACGCGCTTCAATCCGGACTTCGTGCACGCCGGCCGCTGGTGACCGCCGCGCGCAGCCGCGCGAAGGCAGTTTCGATTCGCGCGGGATCGTCGGTGTCATCGGTTATCACCCCTGCCTCAAGCATGATGAAACGCTGCACAACCTGCCGTGCGAAGGCCACGTCGTGCGTGGCGATCAGCAGGGTCGCCGGTTGGCGCACCAGTACCTGCGCGAGTTCCTCGCGGCCGACCGGATCCAGCGAGGCCGTGGGTTCGTCCAGCAACAGCAGCGGCGGCTGCGCGATCAGTGCGCCGGCCAGCGCGACGCGCTGGCGCTGGCCCTGCGACAGCGCGTGAGGCGCGCGTTCCGCGCATGCCCCGATTCCCAGCGCCTCGAGTGTCTGACGCGCCGCGGCGTGCGTCTCTGACTGTGCGCGTCCAGTTCTTTCCAGGGCGAACGCCACGTCAGCCAGCACCTGCGGAAACAGGAGCTGGTCATCGGGCGTGCCGAAGAGGAAACCGAGGCGGTCGCGCACCGCGCGCGCCGTCTCGCGCCGGAGCGCGATGCCGCACACCTCGATCGCACCGCTGAACGGCAGCAAGCCGGCGACCGCGCGCAACAACGTCGTCTTGCCCGACCCGTTGAGCCCCAGCAGCGCGCAGCGCTCGCCGGGCTTGAGTGTCAGGGAGGTGCCGCGCAGGGCTAGGGTGTTCCCCGCGTGATAGGCGACGCGCAGGTCGCGAATGGCGAGGGTTGCGCTCATGTGGGGCTCCTCCAGCGCAGGATCAGCGCACCGGCCGCGAGCAAGGCTGAGCCGGCCATCACCATCCAGTCCGAACAGGCAAAACGTATGGCCGGCGCGGTCGGCATCCGGCCGTCAAAACCGCGCACTTCCATCGCGTCACCCACGCGCACGGCGCGCGTCACCATGCGCGCCAGCCAGCCGGCTGGCAGCGCCGCCGCCACGCGCAGACGCACGGCGAGCCGCGCCGAGGGCACGCCGCGCACCCGCAGGGCATCGGTCATACGCCGCGATTCATCAATCAGCAGCGCAGTCTGGTGCACGATCTGGACCAGCAGGCCTGTCACAACGCGCGGCAGCGGCAGGGCTGCAACGGCGATGGAAAATTCGGCGAGCGACAGCAGCGACAGTGTGCCCGCGCACACCGTGACGCCCGCGACGCCGCGTGCACCGAGCTGCAGCGGCGCACGCAGAGCCTCTGTCCACGTGGCGGCAGAACCGTTGCAGCGCGAGAAGGGGGCCAGCAGCAGCAACGGCGCGAAGAGACAGAAGGCGAAGCCCAGCGTCAGGGCGAACCGCCGCAGCGGCATGGCGCAGCCAAGCAGCCAAGCCAGCCATGCGACAGCAAAGAGCGTGACGCCCGCTGGAGAGCCGAGCGGTGCGGTCGCACAGCAGGCGAAGACCCATGCGCCGCATATCAGGCGCGCGGACGGCGTAAGCCGCCGCGCCGCGCCGTTCCCGTCGCCAAAGGCCTCGCTGAAAGCGATCATGTCGCGGGTTCCTTGCGTGCGCTCAGCAGGTAACGCGACGCATTGTCCTCGGTCTCGATCACCCTAAAGCCGTTCGCGCTGAAAAGGGCTGCGACCTCGCCGACCGGCGGCAAGCGATCGGCGTGGACCGATGGATGCGCCGCGCCGTGGATGCGGTTGACCTTTTCCTTGGCAATCAGATGCAGGATATGGGCGAAGCCGCCGGGACGTAAGGCGCGGTTGAATTCGACCACCACGTTGTCCGGGCGGTCGAAGTGGGGCCAGGCTGAGAAGCAAAGAATACGGTCGCACGTCGCGTCCGGAAGTGGCAGGCGATCAGCGGAGGCCTCGTGCCACGAGACGCGCGTGTCCGTTGTTTTAAGCGCCGCGCGCGCCAGCATGGACGGCGAGATGTCGAGCGCCGTCACTCGTCCTCGCGAGCCGAGCCGCGCGAGTAGGGCGAGCGTCAGGTTGCCGGTGCCGCAGCCGACATCCACGACATGCTCGTCCGGCTGCACGCCGAAGCGCTCGAAGAGTTCGGCCAGTTTTGCTTCGAGCGCTGGCAGGTCGTGCCAGCCGTCCCAAGCATCGGCGATGCTGTCGAAAAAGGGTGTTCGCGGATCAGGGTGCGGGAGGGGTGTCATCGGTGTCTCCAAGGTTGAGGGCGCCGGGGTGCGTGTGACCGGCTGCGCGTACGAGGCCGGGAATGACCGCCAGCATCAGCAGCAGGCCGGGCCAACCGCTGAGCAGTGAGATGCCGGCGACGAAGCCGGCCGGCAGGTCCAAAACGCATGAGGCGGCGTAAAGGAGCGATGCGTTCACGAGGCGTCCGACGGCCAGCGCGAGCGCGAGCAGGCACCAGACCGGCACGCGTCGTGGCGCAGCGCGGCGCAGCGCGCCAGTCATCAACGCGATGATTGCCAGCTCCAGCGCCATCACCGGGGCGACCGGCGGCATGAAGGGCGGCATGCCGGTGGCCACGCCGGAGAGCAGTGGCACCAGCAGGGCAGTCAATGCGGCCGCGCCGGTGCGCACGAAAAAAGCCAACGCCACCAGCGGCAGGTACATCGGCATGAAGACATGACCCAGGTGCAACAGATGGAAGACGGCTGGCAACAGCAGCGCCGCGGCGCCGAACAGACCGCAAAAGGCATACTCGCGGGGATGCATCTCGACAGGCTCCTCAGAACGTCACTTTCATGCCGGTATACCACATGATTCCGGGCATCGGATACCCGGGGAAGTATTCATAATGCCGGTTGGTCAGATTTTCAACGGCCACATACAGCTCGCCATGCAGGGCGCATAGTGTGCGCAGGTCCAGCGAAAGACGCGTGTTGACGGCCAGGTAATCATCCAGCTTTTCCAAGGCGGGGTTGACCGTGCGCATGCCGTAGGCGTACTGCGAGGTGACATATTCGGCGTCCAGATCGCAGCGGACCGCGCGCGTGATACGGTAGGAGCCGCCCGCTGTGAAGGTGGCCTCCGGCATGCGCGAGACCGGGTGGCTCTCGGGGTCGGTGTAGGTGCCGCCGGTAAAAAGGGTGAGGTCTTTGCTTGGATAGAGATGAAGCGAAACTTCCGCGCCCTGCGCCTTCATCTCTCCGGTGTTGAAGTATCCGGCCGAGGTCGCGTCCATGCGGTTTTCGACCTCGGTATGGAACAGCGTGGCGTGCAGCGCGGCCCGTTCGCCCATCTCCACCTGGACGCCGGCTTCGGTGGTGTCCAGTGTCTCGGCCTCCAGCGTGCGCCAGGTCGAGGGTGAGACGCCGCGGATATAGACGCCGGGATAGTGGACACCGCGCGCGTGAGAGACGAAGAGACTCAGGTCGTCGCGGGCCAGTGTCAGCGCGGCGCAGGGCGCGGTTTCGTTGTCGAACTCGCTGCTGACGTAGTGTCGCGCGCCGGCCGAAGGCGTGAGGGTCCAGTCGCGGCCCAAGTCAAACGCATAGCGTGCGCCGAGATAGGGCGCCGTGGTGAAGAAACGCCCGTTGTAACCCCAGACCCGCTGGTTGTCGCGTTCGCGGATATTCCAGGTCTCGCCACCTTCGGACCAGGTGTCAAGCGCTCCGGTGAGCGTGAGGCGGTCCAGCAGAATGTCATAAGAAGATCGGAAACCGTAATTGTCCCAGTCGGTGTTCGAATAACCGGGCGGAGAGGCCAAGACGCCGTCGGTCAAATGATCCTTGTGCCAGCGGATCTCGCCGTCTTCATAGTAGAGCAGGGTGTATCCCTGAACGCGATCGCGGTGGGTGTCGAGCCGGACCGCGTGGGTCGCGGTCTCGGTGTCGAACTGGTCGCGTTGCGGTACCGGACCGCCTTTGGGGCCGGGGTCGCGCACCCAGTTGTCGGTGGCGTGGAACAGGTACGAGAGGTGGTCGTCCGGGGAGAGGTCCCAGCCCGCGCGCGCGAAGGCGCTGCGCAATTCGGCTTCACCGTGCGCGCGCGCACCCTCCGAGTATTTGTAGGCGGCGCCCGCGTAATAATCGAACAGGTCGATCTTGCCGCCGGCCGAGGCTGAACTGATGAGCGTGTTGAAGCGGCCGTAAGCGGCGGACAGTTCGCCTTCGTGCCCCTCGCTCAGCCGACGGCGGGTTTCGACATCCACCGCGCCGAAGGTACCGGCGTAGTGCTGCGGCTGCGGGTTTTTGGCAACCGTGATACGTTCGGCGAAATCGATGGACACGATGTCCATTAACGGGTGCGACCAGACACCCGATTCGCGTGGCACACCGTCGCTGTAAATCCTGACCTCACCGCCGGGCCGCGCCGTGCCCGCCCCGCGAAGGTAGACCGAGCCGCCCTGCGCGCCGCCATAGGCGCCGACCGGGCTGTAGCGTGAGATCGAGACGCCGGGCACGTGGCGCAGGGCGGTCGGCAGGTCGGTTGCGCTGAGGCGCTCAAGCTGGTCGCGTCCCACGACCGCGCGGTTCGCGCCGTCGGGCGCGGTCTGTTCGAGCTGCGTGACCGGTGACGCCACCACCTCGATTTCGACCTTGGTTTCGGGCGCGCGCGCGGTCGCCGTGTTAGTTGTTGTCTGGGCTGTCGCGGACAGCAACCCTGCGCCAAGTGCCGCAAGTAGCGGCTTCTTGAATTTCTGAAGTTTCATACGATCTGTCCTCGTGGCGTTGCTATAGTATTACGTTTTTCAGAAACGTAACACATCGACGGCGACCGGTCAAGAGGGTGGGATCAGGCAGGGCGGTCCGGCGAGACCGCCCTGCCGACTGAAAGACCCCTCGGTCGAGAGGCAAAAAGCGGGCGGAAGGATGCGTGCGAAAACCAGGAACCAGAAACCAGGAACCAGAAACCAGAAACCAGGAACCAGAAACCAGAAACCATAAACCATAAACCTCAACGGTCAGTGAAATGCATGCGTCCTTCGATGGGCGCATGGCAGTTCTGTTGGGGTCCGTGATTCGTAATCGTAATCTTGCTCGTAATCATAATCTTGAATGTGGCACGCACGAGCTCTTACACTGTCATCATGAACGGGCTATTCGACCATGAGAAGTTGACCGTCTATCAGGATTCGATCCGTTTTGTGGTGTGGGCGGGTGAACGCTTGGAAACACTTCCAAAGAGTCTGGCGGCCTACGACCAGTTGGATAGGGCTTCGACGTCGATTCCCTTAAATAT
>MWEJ01000111.1 GCA_002071025.1 Verrucomicrobia bacterium ADurb.Bin070
GCTCATCCGCAGCACCTACCTCTGCACCAAGCCGGACTTCGTGGCCTGCCACAACTTCTCCTTCCTCGAGAAGTATGACATGCTTGCCAACATCAAGTCCGGCGGCACCTTCCTGCTGGCCTCGCCGTTTGAACCGGAAGAGGTGTGGGAGAAGATGCCGGACGAGGTTGAGCAGCAGATCATCGACAAAAAGCTGAAGTTCTACGTGGTCAACGCGCTCAAGCTCGACCACGAGCTGAACCTGGGCGGCCGCATCAACACCGTCATGCAGACCGCCTTCTTCAAGATATCCGGCATCCTGCCTGAAGCCGAGGCGATCGAAGCCCTTAAGAAGGCCGCGAAGAAGACCTACGGCAAGAAGGGTGACGCCGTGGTCAAGATGAACTGGGACGCCATCGACGCGGCCTCCAACGCCGTCAAGCGCGTGGAGTATCCCGCGCAGCCGGCCGGCAAGGTCAAGAAGCCCGCCGTGGTCGCCGACGAGGCGCCGGAATTCGTCAAAGTCGTGACCGCCGAGATCATGGCCCAGCGCGGCGACGACCTGCCGGTCTCAAAGATACCGAACGACGGCACGTGGCCGACCGCCACCACGCAGTGGGAGAAGCGCAACATCGCGACCGAGATCCCGGTGTGGGATCCCGACACCTGCATCCAGTGCACGCAGTGTTCGCTGGTCTGCCCGCATGCCTCGATCCGCGGCAAGGTCTACGCCCCGTCCTGCCTGAAGGGCGCTCCCGAGACCTTCAAGTCCGTGGATGCCAAGGGTGTGATCGGCAAGGCCTTCCCGGGCTTCAAGTACACGATCCAGATTGCGCCGGAAGACTGCACCGGCTGCGGCCTGTGCGTGCAGCGTTGCCCGGCCAAAAACAAGGCCGATCCTTCCAAGAAGGCGATCAACATGGCCCCGCAGTTCCCGCTGCGCACGCCGGAAGCCGCCAACTGGAAGTTCTTCCTGGGCCTGCCCGAGGCGGACGCCACCAAGCTCAACCCGACGACCATTCAGGGCAGCCAGCTCAAGCGCCCGCTCTTCGAGTTCTCCGGCGCCTGCGCCGGCTGCGGCGAGACGCCGTACCTCAAGCTGTTGACCCAGCTCGCGGGTGACCGCCTGCTGATCGGTAACGCGACCGGCTGCTCGTCGATCTACGGCGGCAACCTGCCGACCACCCCCTACTGCACGCGTGAGGACGGGCGCGGCCCGTCGTGGTCCAACTCGCTCTTCGAGGACGCCGCCGAGTTCGCCTTCGGCATGCGCCTGACGGCCGACAAGCTGAACGGCTACGCGCTGGAGCTGGTCGATCAGCTCACCGCCGCCGAACAGGCGCCGGCCGCGCTCAAGGCCGTAGCCCAGAAGATTAAGGAGACCGACCAGAAGAGCGGCGAGGGCGTCGAAGCCATGCGCACACTGGTGGCCGAACTGAAGCGGCTGATCGGCGACGGCTCCTGCTGCGCCACCTGCAAGAGCCTGTTGAGCGTGGCAGACTACCTGGTCCGCAAATCGGTCTGGGCGGTCGGCGGCGACGGCTGGGCGTATGACATCGGCTACGGCGGCCTCGATCACGTGCTCGCCTCCGGGCGCAACATCAAGATCCTGGTGCTTGACACCGAGGTCTATTCGAACACCGGCGGACAGGCTTCGAAATCCACCCCGCTCGGCGCGATCGCGAAGTTCGCGGCCTCCGGCAAGGGACAGATGAAGAAGAACCTCGGCATGATCTCGATGACCTACAAGAACATCTACGTCGCGCAGGTCAGCCTGGGCGCCAATCCGGCGGCCACGGTCAAGGCGTTCGCCGAGGCCGAGGCGTACGACGGGCCGGCGATCATCATCGCCTACTCGCACTGCATCGCGCACGGCATCGACATGGTGGACGGTCTGGAGCGCCAGAAGGTCGCCGTGGAAACCGGGCATTTCCCGCTGTACCGCTATCATCCGGAACTCGCCGCCCAAGGCAAAAATCCGCTGCAGCTCGACAGCAAGGCGCCGACGCAATCGTTCGCCGAGACCGCGCTGAAGGAGAACCGCTTCAAGCAGCTCTTGAAGCTCAATCCGGACGCCGAGGCGATGCTGCAGAAAGCCGAAAAGCAGTTCAAAGACAACTTTGTGATGCTCCAGGCCCTGGCCAACCTGCCGCAGTCGTAAGAGGATGACATCCTGAACGACAGGCGCCGGCGGTTTTCTCCGCCGGCGCCTGTTTTTTTCATGATGGACCGCAGAGACGGAAGCGCAGTCGGGAGCGCGGGCGTCCCCGCCCGCCACAAGGTTTCGCGCAAAGGGTCTCGCGCGGAGTCACCGAACATTTCACCGTGCAACCAGAAACCCGGAACCCGGAACCAGAAACTCCATTGCGGGCGGGGACGCCCGCGCCCGACTCGCCTGCTTCCCTTTTCACCTGAAGCGCTGGAACGGCACCGGCACTGGACGGGGAAAATCGTACCGCGACCACGCGGCGGTCGTGGTGACGGATGAAAAAAAAGCGCCGCCCCGCGCGATGCGGGACGGCGCTCAGCAAGCTGTCACACACAGACGCCGACTACTTGCAGGACTCCTCGACCGACACGGCCACCGCGACGGTCGCGCCGACCATCGGGTTGTTGCCCATGCCGAGGAAGCCCATCATCTCGACGTGCGCCGGCACCGAGGAAGACCCGGCGAACTGGGCGTCGGAGTGCATGCGCCCCATGGTGTCGGTCATGCCGTACGAAGCCGGCCCCGCCGCCATGTTGTCGGGATGCAGCGTGCGGCCCGTGCCGCCTCCGGAAGCCACCGAGAAGTACTTCTTGCCCTGCTCGATGCACTCCTTCTTGTAGGTGCCCGCAACAGGGTGCTGAAAGCGCGTGGGGTTGGTGGAGTTGCCGGTGATGGAGACATCCACCTTCTCTTTCCACATGATCGCCACACCCTCGCGCACATCGTCTGCGCCGTAGCAACGGACCGCCGCGCGGGGACCGTCGGAGAACTTGGTCGTTTTCGTGACCTTGAGCTTGCCGGTCGCGTAGTCGAACTTCGTCTCGCAGTGGGTGAAGCCGTTGATGCGGCTGATGATATAGGCGGCATCCTTGCCGAGCCCGTTGAGAATCACCTGCAGCGGGGCGGTGCGGACCTTGTTCGCCTTGAGCGCGATGCCGATCGCGCCTTCGGCCGCCGCGAACGACTCGTGCCCCGCGAGAAAGCAAAAGCAGCGGGTCTCTTCGCGCAGCAGCATCGCGGCCAGGTTGCCGTGACCGATGCCGACCTTGCGGTCATCCGCTACCGAGCCGGGAATACAGAAGGCCTGGAGGCCCTCGCCGATGGCCTCGGCCGCTTCTGCTGCCTTGACGCACCCCTTCTTCAACGCGATCGCCGCGCCCAACACGTACGCCCACTTCGCGTTTTCAAAGCAGATGTTCTGGATCGAGTTGCAGATTTCGTAGGGGTCGAAACCTTGGGCCACGCACAGCTTGCGCGCCTCCTGGAGATCCTTGATCCCATACTTTTTGCACACGGCGTCAATCTGCTTGATACGCCGCGCATAGCTTTCGAACAGTGCCATAAATAAAACTCCTTTCAACTACTCGTGACGCGGGTCGATAGTCTTGACGGCGCCCATTTCTTTCGAGAACCGGCCATAGGTGCCGGTGCATTTTTCCAGCGCCTTTTTCGGGTCCTCGCCCTTCTTGAGCAGTTCCATGAACGGCCCCATGCGGACAAACTCGTACCCAATCACCTCGTTGTTCTTGTCGAGCGCCAGGCGGCTCACATAGCCCTCCGCCATCTCGAGATAGCGCACGCCCTTCTGTTTGGTACCGTACATCGTGCCGATCTGGCTGCGCAGCCCCTTGCCCAGATCTTCAAGGCCGGCGCCGATCGGCAGGCCGCCCTCCGAGAACGCGCTCTGGCTGCGGCCGTATGCGATCTGCAGGAAGAGCTCGCGCATGGCCGTGTTGATCGCATCGCACACCAAATCCGTATTGAGCGCCTCAAGCACCGTTTTGCCCGTCAGGATCTCTGCGGCCATCGCTGCCGAGTGGGTCATTCCCGAACACCCGATCGTTTCGATCAGCGCTTCCTGGATAACGCCGTCCTTGACGTTCAGCGTCAGTTTGCAGGCGCCCTGCTGCGGCGCGCACCAGCCCACGCCGTGCGTCAGGCCGGAAATGTCTTTGACTTCTTTGACCTGCACCCACTTGCCCTCTTCGGGGATCGGCGCCGGCCCGTGCTTGGCTCCCTTCGCCACACAGCACATCTGCTCCACTTCATGGGAGCATTGATACGGACAACTCATGTGATAGACCTCCATAGGTGTACGAAAAAAACCGCGCGATTCTACACCATATCGCGCGGTCTGACAAACGGAATAAGCGACGCAGGATTTTAAGATTTTGCGATTTTCGAGCAGGTGCCTCCAACAGATTGGCTCCGCATCCCCCGCAAACGCATTTCAGCGCCCCTGCGCCAAGCGCAGCGCCAACCGTTCGGGCAGGCCGGCGCGCATGTTTTTCTCCATGGCCGCCTGCACGTCGTAGACAACACGGACAAACTCAAGCTCTTTGGTCTTCGCGCCGTACAGGACATACGCGCTGCGCGAGTCACCATCGCGCGGCTGACCGACGCTGCCCACGTTGATGAAGTACTTTTTGCCGAACGTGATCTTGGTTTTGCAGGGCTCGATGCGTGTGATCTCCTGCTGCTTCTCATAAATCATCGGCACGTGCGTATGGCCGTGAAAGCAGAGAGCGGTCATCTGGTAGCTGAAATTCGCCTCCGCCGCCAGCGTGTCGAACACGTAGCCCCAGCGATCCGGCATGTCAAGCGTGCTATGCACCAGCGTAAACCCGCCGCACGCCTTGTGGAAGGGCAGATCGTGCAGCCATTTGACATCATCTTCCGTCAGTTGGCGCCGTGTCCACGCGATCACGCTCGCAGCCAGAGGCTGGAAATCATCAAGGCTCTCGTTGTACGAGCAATAATGATCGTGGTTGCCCCGCACGGTGACACACCCCAGTTCACGGACCAGCTTGATACACTCAGACGGGCTGGCATTATAACCCACCACGTCACCGACCGACACAAAGTCCGTCACACCCCGCCGGCGGGCGTCTTCCACCACCGCCGTCAACGCCTCAAGATTTGCGTGGATGTCCCCCAAAATGGCAAATTTTCGATCCATAATTCAACGCAGCCGAGTATCGGAATCAGTTGATTTTCAGTACCGCCGCCGCAATCGGCAAATCTTCCGCCGTGGTGATCTTGATGTTATGGCGCGGCCATTCGACCAAGCGAACCGGCTCGCCGATCAACTCGACCGCGCTTGCCTCATCCGTCACCGTCACCTTCTGCTCTTCCACGGCCTTGTACGCGCGCCGCAGCAGTTCCACCTTGAAGGCCTGGGGCGTCTGAACGGCCCAAAGCTTCGTCCGGTCTACCGTGTGGTCCACCGTTGAGCCACGCTCCACATACTTGATCGTGTCCCAGACACGCGACGACGCAATGCCGCACCCGTTGCGCTTGGCCATCTTGATGGTCTCGTCAATCAGCTCTGGCGTCACGCACGGACGGGCCCCGTCGTGCACCACCACCACGCGCGTCTCGGGATCCATCTCCTTCATGCCGTTCTGCACGGAATCCTGCCGCCGCGCGCCGCCGGCAACGACATGACGCAGTTTTGAAATCCCGAACATCTGCGCCACGCTTTTGGCCGCCAGCATCTGGTCCTTGCGCACCACAAGAACGATGTGGTCAATCACGGGGCACTGCTCAAACGCGAGCAGCGACCACGCGATGACCGGACGAGGGCCCAAACTTAAAAACGCCTTGTCCGTGTTGGACCCCATGCGCTCGCTCTTGCCAGCCGCCACTAGAATCACCGTGTTCATGTTTCTCTCCTTAAACCGTCTCCAGCAGACTCAGGGGGCAAGCGGCAAGCACACCCGGCTCACTCCGTGAGCCGTCATAAATCCGCGCGCAATGTCACAAAATCTGCAATAGAATGTGCCTGATAGTACCAGTGGCGCAAACCCATCGTCAAGTAGAGAATGCGGCGATTTCCGGGGCGATTTCTGGTTCGTTTCCGGGTGCGGCGCTTCTACCGCATTTGGATTGCAGGAGCGTTCGAGACCCTCTAATATGTCTGCCATGCACTCGATTCTCCTTCAGTTCGGTTCTTTCCCGCCGCTGCGGACCTACGGTCTCTGTATGGCGCTCGGCTTTCTGTTGGGTTGGCTGGCCGCCGTCCGCCTCTGCAAACGGACGGGGCAGAACGCCGATGCCCTTTCCAGCCTGCTCACGTGGCTGATGCTCGCGGCGGTGGTCGGCGCCCGAGCCGCCTATGTGCTGGAGCACTGGTCTGCAGAATTCGCCCGTCAGCCTTTCTCCGTGTTGCGCGTCGACCAGGGCGGGCTGATGTTTTACGGCGGGTTGATCGCGGCCGCGCTCGTGCTGGTCGTGTATACGCGGGTGTATCGGCAGCATCTGTTCCAGGTCACGGATCTGGTTCTCGCGGTGGTTCCTCTCGGACACGCCTTGGGGCGCATCGGCTGCTTCATGCACGGCTGCTGCTACGGCAAGATCACCAGTTCGTGGATCGGCGTCTGTTTTCCGCGGGAGTCGCCCGCCTGGTGGGAGCAGGTTTCTGCCGTCCCCCCCCTGCTTGAACGCGCCGCGCTGAAAAGCCTGCCCGTCATCCCCACGCAGCTCATCGAAGCCGCCGCCAACGCCCTGCTCTTTGCGCTGCTGGCGACGCTCTATCCCGCACGGCACTACGCGCGCGGCTTCATCACCGGCTGCTATCTGATCGGTTACGCCCTTTTGCGCTTCGCCATCGAATACCTGCGCGGCGACCCGCGCATGGCGGTCGGCCCCTTTTCCATCAGCCAGACCATTAGCATCGGCCTGTTGGGTCTGGGGCTTTTCTGCCTGGCGTATGCCAAACGGCGGCAGTCCGCTCCGTCGCCGTAACGCCCCTCAGTGCGCAGCGTGGCCGCCCCCGGACCGGGTGCTGCCTTTCGGCCTGACGCCGCCGCCGTGGCGCGCAGCCCAGTCGGCCTGTCGCGCCACGCCCATCAAGATCGAGACGTCATCATCCGAATACACGCCGCGCGAAAAGATGCGCTGTACCCCCTGCATCATGTGATCGGCCTTGTCCGCCTTCATGAATCCGATCTGCAGCAGCATCGCGCGCCACATGTCGGCCAATTTGTGCTTGCGCGCCGCCAATGCCGGCGGGGACTTTTCGACAGGCGGTTCGTACACCCCCATCGCACTGTACAGTTCGTAACAGCACAGCAGCACCGCTTGCGACAGATTGAGCGACGTGTAGTCAGGATGGACGGGGATGCGCACGAGATGGGTACAAAGCCCGATCTCGTCATTGGAAAGCCCCTTGTCTTCACGGCCAAAAACCAAGGCCACCTTACCGCCCGACGCCAGCCTCAACAGTTCGGGCGCCACTTCTCGCGGCGTCTTCACATGCTGGCGGTACAGCCCGCCGCGCGCGGTGGTTCCGACCACAAACGCACAATCCGACACCGCTTCAGCCAGCGAGGCGACCTCCCGCCGCGCCGTTAGAATATCGGTCGCGTGCACCGCCATCCGGGCCGCCTCGCCGGCATCGTCGCATAGCCTCGGCCCGGCCAACACCAGTTCCTTCACGCCCATATTCGCCATGGCGCGGCAGGCCGACCCCACATTGCCGTGATACAGCGTGCCGACCAGTACCACCCGGATATTTCCCAACACGTCATTCATGCGGCCAGTATAGCAAACCCGATCCGCCGATCACCCGTTTCTTCACACGACTTCCGATTCCTTCCGTTTCCTGATTTGTACAGGTTGCCCAGCGGTCGGATTATGCTAAAATGTGGGCATGAAAAAGTGGAATGCGGCCTCAATCAAGGCCTCGAAAGGGGTGAGCAGGCTCGCCTGCCTCACCGCCTACGACACCGGAAGCGCACGGCTGGCCGACGCCGCGGGCATCGCCCTGCTGCTGGTCGGCGATTCGCTCGGCATGACGGTTTTAGGCTATGACTCGACACTCCCGGTCACCATGGCGGAGATGCTCCACCACACGGCGGCGGTGGTTCGCGGTGTGACCGACGCCATGGTCGTCGCGGACATGCCCTTCCTCTCCTACCAAATCAACCGCGAGGAGGCGTTCCGCAACGCGGGCCGGTTTGTCCAAGAGGCGGGCGCCGACGCCGTGAAAGTCGAAGGCGGCGCAATCCGCGCCGAGCTGGTGCGGACCCTCACTGAAAACGGCATACCGGTCTTGGGCCATATCGGCCTCACGCCTCAGTCCGTCAACGTGCTGGGCGGCTACAAAGTCCAAGGCAAAACGCGAGCGGCCTGCGACCGCCTGGTCGACGACGCGCAGGCGCTGGCCGAGGCTGGTGCGTTTGCGATCGTGCTGGAGTGTACGCCGCCCGACATCGGCGGCGCTGTCACCGCAGCGGTCCCCGTGCCGGTCATCAGCGTGGGTGCCGGCCCCGCCTGCGACGGGCAGATGCTGGTCATGCACGACATGCTCGGCCTGACCGAACGCCCGCCAAAGTTCGCCAAGCCGTATGCGACGCTCGCCGCGACGATGCGCGCCGCCTTTGACGCATATGCCGCCGAGGTCCAGACCGGTGCTTTCCCGGCGCCGGAACACTGCTATCCCCCCACCGTTCCCTGAAGGCAGCCGTCATGCGTTCATCACGTGAAGACATCGTGATTACCGGCATGGCGTGCCGGTTCGCAGAAGCGCCGAACCTGGCCGCTTTCTGGCGGAATGTCATCCAGCGGCGCGCGCTGTTCACCCCGCTGTGCGACATCCCCGCCGGCGAGTCGCCACCCGCGCCCCTCTTTGACCGTCCCTTCCCCACGTCCGCCGCACAGCTTGGCGACCTCTACGCCTGCACGCCGGCCGACCAGTATTTCCCGCGCACGATCAACGCCGGCGAAAACCAGGACGTCTTCTTCACCGTCCAACTCGCGATTGACGCGCTGCGCGACAGCGGCAGTACCATCAACAACCTGCCTACAGACCGCGTTTCCTTCCGCCTGGGGTATGCGCCGCCCTTTAACGCCGCCTCGGTCAACTGGCTGCAGCACGCCTTCTTCCTCGACCAGACACTGGATATCGTCGCCAAATTCTTCCCGGTCGCAGGTCCCGAGCAACTCATCGAGATCCGCCAGCAACTCGCCGCCGCCCTGCCCGCTCCCAACCCGTACGCATTTCTGTCGGCGCTGGGCGGCGTCATTGCCTCTTGGACTGCGCACCTGCTGGGATTTGCCGGGCCAGCTTTTGTGGTGGACGCCGGCACCGTCTCCGGCCATCAGGCCCTGCAGGGCGCGATGGACGACCTGCTCATGCGTCGCGCTGACATCGCCTTGGCGGGTGCCGTTCAGCCACCGCTCAATCGACCGGTGCTGCTCGGCCTCGCCGGTACATTGCCCTTCTCACGAGGAAAAACCCTCCAGCCCTTCAGCCGCGAGGCGGACGGCACCCTGCCCGGTGAGGGTGGCGCCGTGTTTGTGCTCAAACGCCTCAAGGATGCCCTGCGCACCGGCGACCGCATCTACGCCATCATCCGCAGCACCGGCATCGCCGCGGCCTCGCTCGACCAGCACCAGCGTGTGCCGACGCCGGAACGCCTGACCCGCGCGGTCAGCCGCGCCATGCACGCCGCTGATGTCACGCCCGACACGGTCCATCTGCTTGAGGCGCATGGTTCCGGCGTGCCTCACTCCGACCAGACCGAAATCCAAGTGATGCAGGACATTTACGGCGAACGACGCGCGGGACAGCCATTGGTCGGAGTCGGATCGGTCAAAGGAAACATCGGTCACACACTCTGGGCTGCCGGCGCCGCCAGCATCGTCAAGACCGCTCTCGCCCTTTCGCACCGCGTGCTGCCGCCGCATGTCGCCGTCGACAAACCCAACACCCGTATCCTCTCGGCCAAATCACCGATCTAC
>MWEJ01000112.1 GCA_002071025.1 Verrucomicrobia bacterium ADurb.Bin070
TGGACAATCTCCGCCGACGTGCCGCAGGGCGGTATGGCGACCTGGCGTCTGGATGCCAAGGCGGCCGGCTCCGGCGTGACGGGCGACCTGCTGGCCCACTGCATCGACCTGGCCGTGTGGCAGAACGGTGCGATCAAGGACGTGAACGCGATGACGGAAACGTTCGTGAAAGAGCGCAAGAATGTCGAGACCGGCAAGGTCGAGCCGGTCAAGATCGATGATGCCTGCACCTTCTTCTGCCGGTTCGAGAACGGCTCGATGGGCAACTTTGAATCGACGCGTTACGCGCGCGGGCACAAGGCGCTCTTCACCTTCGAGATCAACGGCGAGAAGGCCTCGATCCGCTGGGATCTTCACGACCTGCACCGCCTGCAGTATTTCGACCACCGCGACGAAGGGATTGTGCGCGGCTGGCGTTCCATCCATGTCAGCGACGGCGACCAGCCGTATATGAAGCACTGGTGGGTGCCCGGCCTGCAGATCGGTTACGAGCACAGCTTCGTGCATCAGATCGCCGATTTCCTCGAGGCCGCGGCCAAGGGCGAAAACGCGCGCCCGACTTTCCGCGACGCATACGAGACGGCCCGGATCTGCGACGCGGTGCTGAAATCGGCGGCCGACGGCCGCTGGGTCAGCCTGTAGTCAAGGGGAGGGGGGGATTCGACATCGTTGAATCCTCCCCCGAAGGAGTCAGGATGGAGGCGTTGGGCCACTTTCCCTCCGTTCTGACTCCCGTTTTAGCCTTGAGCCAAAGCCGCTCGCCTCTGCGCGAAAGCGATATTTTTTTTGCGCAAAAGACTCTAGTTTTCCGCTCCCCGTTTCGTTAAGGTTGACGCACAGATTTTGGAAGTCAACAGGGTGTCAACACGGGAGGTCAATCATGGGGCAAGACCGCGTAGCGGAGAACGGGCAGGTTCCTCCATCGTATAAATGGCAGTTGGTCGGCCTGCTGTGCGTGGCGTTTTTCCTGAATCAGGGAAACCGCCAGATTTACAGCACAGTCCTGACGCAGATCAAAGCATCTGCCGGC
Organism: Verrucomicrobia bacterium ADurb.Bin070; assembly: GCA_002071025.1. Taxonomy (GTDB): domain Bacteria; phylum Verrucomicrobiota; class Kiritimatiellia; order RFP12; family UBA1067; genus DUPH01. Next base: position 1,031 of record MWEJ01000112.1, read on the forward strand.
GCGGGCGGACTGGGCTTGAGCGATGTCCAGGCCGGCATGGTGGCCTCGGTCTTCATCGCGTGTTACGGACTGTGCGTGCCGCTGGCGGGTTTTCTGGGCGACCGCCTGCGCCGCAAATGGCAACTGCTGTTCAGCGTGCTGGTGTTCAGCATCGGCACCTTGTTGACCGGTTTCGGCGGCGGGATCGTCTCGTTGATCCTCTTCTACGGGGTCCTTTTCGGCGCGGGCGAGGCGTTCTACTATCCGCCGGCCACCTCGCTCATGAGCCAGTTTCACGAGAAGAGCCGCGCGACCGCGTTCTCGATCCATCAGACCGCGCTCTATGTCGGCATCATGTTCAGCGGCTATTTCTCGGGCTATCTCTCGCGAACCTTCTCGATGCAGTGGCGCGCGCCGTTCGTGATTTTCGGTGCGGCGGGCATCCTCTGGTCGCTCGTCCTGCTGGTCTTCCTGCGCGATACACCCAATCAGAAAGCGGCAGGTGTCGCCGCGCGCGTTACGGTGCGCGAGACGCTGGGCCACATTCTGGGCAAACGCTCGGCCCTGATGCTGGCGGTGGCGTTCGGCTGCATGGTCTATGTCGATGTCGGCTTCAAGACCTGGACGCCGACATTCCTCATTGAGAAGTTTGGCTTCACGCCGGAAAAGGCCGGTTTTTCGGCTGTTTTCTTCCATTTTGTGTGTGCTTTCATCGGCGTCATGGCGGGAGGGCGCCTGACCGACCGCCTGGCCGCTCGCCGCAAGACCATCCGCTTTGAGGCGAATATTTTGGGTTTGCTGCTGGGTGCGCCCTTTATCTATCTGATGACCCACGGTTCCTCCGAGTGGTTCTGCTTTGCGATGCTCGGTCTCTTCGGACTTTTCCGCGGCATCTACGACTCCAATCTTTTCGCCTCGCTCTTTGATGTGATCAAGCCGCAGTACCGTGCCACCGCGACCGGCCTGATGCTCTCGTTCGCCTTTCTGGTCGGCTCGTTCTCGCCGACGGTGCTGGGCTATCTGAAATCGCGTTTTGGCCTGTCGTTCGGGCTCGCCTCGCTCTCGGTGTCGTATCTGCTGGGCGGCGTGATCATTCTGGCAGCGTGTACCCTGTTCTTTAACAAAGACTACGAAGGATCAAAAGCATGAAGCAGACAGACAGCGTGAGAGAAGCCTTTTCATTGGAGGGGCGCCGCGCACTGGTCACCGGTTCGGCGCGCGGGATTGGCCGGGCGATCGCCCGTGCCTTGGCGGAGTGCGGCGCGACCGTCGCCGTTCACGGTGTGCGGGCGAGCGACGCGCTTGACCAGTCGCTCGCCGATGTGCGCGCCGTTTCTCCGGCGAGCGCGGCGGTGACCGGTGACCTCGGCGAACCGGGCTGCGCCCGGGCGCTGTTCACGGCGACGTCGGCCGCGATCGGCGCGCCGGATATCGTGATCGCCAACGCCTCGGTCCAGGTGCGACGTCCTTGGCTGGAGGTGCCGGAGTCCGAGGCGCTGCTCCAGATGCAGGTGAATTTCCATGCGACGTACCAGTTGTTTCAGCTCGCCTTTCCCGCGATGCGCCAGCAGCGCTGGGGACGCCTGATCTCGGTCGGCAGCGTCCAGGAGATAAAGCCCCATCCGGACATGCCGATCTATGCGGCCAGCAAGGCGGCTCTCGAAAATCTTATCCGCAATCTGGCCAAGCAGTGCGGCGCGGACGGCGTGACGGTCAACAACCTTTGCCCCGGCGTCTTCGCGACAGACCGCAATGCCGAAGCGCTCAATAATCCCGCCTATGCCGAAAAGGTTCGCGCCGGCATCCCCCTGCGGGATTTCGCGATGCCCGAAGACGCGGCCGGCGCGGCGGTCTTGCTCTGCTCGGCTGCGGGACGTTACATTACAGGCGTGACGTTGCGCGTGGACGGCGGCATGGGCGTTGCGTAAGGGTTTCTGGTAGACAGTTTGGAAGGGGATCGGTATGCAAGAGAAGAGTGAAGAGGGCATGCTTCAGAAAGAAGCGAAGATGATGAAACTGGAGCGGCTGATCGCGGTGCGCGAGAGCGTTTCAAAGAAAGAGTTTCCAGTCCCGGTGGAGGAGATGCTGGCCCGTTACGAACAGCTCTATACCGGCGCGATCAGCGATGTGTTGCGCGAATTTGCCCTGCTCGATCAGTCGTTGCCGGGCCACCTGCGCCCGCTGCGTGACAGCGACACGGTGGCCGGCATCGCCTTCACCGTCAAGAGCGCGCCGAATGTCAAGATCACCGGTGAGATGACCTTCCGCGGTCAGATGCTCGATGAGATGGGCGCGAACCATTTTGTCGTGTGGGACACCTCGAACGACGAGCGCGCCACGCTCTGGGGCGGCGTCATGACGGCGACCGCCTACGGCAAGGGCGTCAAGGCCGCCTGCATCGACGGCGGCATCCGCGACACCAAGCAGATCCTTGAAAAGCCCTTCCCTGTCTACTACAAGTATCGCATTCCCAACGGTTCGCTCGGCCGCTGCCTGATCACGCATTATCAGATTCCGATCAAGGTCGGCGATGTGGTGGTCAAGCCGGGTGACGTGATCTTCGCGGACTGTGACGGCGTGGTCTGCGTGCCGCGCGACATCGCCTACGAGGTGCTGCTGCGCGCTGAAGAGATCCGCGAGAACGAGAAGAAAATCTTCGGCTGGGTCGCCAACGGCGAGACCGTCAAAGAGATAACCGACAAGGGCGGCTATTTCTAATTGAGACCATGACCTCGGACTTTTTATTCCACCTGACCCATCAATATCGCGCTTACGTGGACACGTTTCGTGAAGCCGACGGTGCGCTGCCCGAGATGCTGCGCCTCAAACTCGAGCACACGCTGGGCGTGGTGCGGGATGCGCGGTGCATCATGGCGGGCGAGGCGTGGGATGACGCGGCGCGCGTTTTGGGCGAGGCCTGTGCGTTGTTGCACGACGCCGGGCGATACGAGCAGTTCAAAGAGTTCGGGACGTTTCAAGATTCAAGGTCGGTCGATCACGCCGCGCGCGGCGTGCGGATCATCCGGGAGCAGCGCTGGCTGGAAGACCTGCCCGCCGATGAACGCAACCTGGTGCTGGCAACCGTGGCGCTGCATAACCGGCGCACGGTGCCGGTTGCGGCTTCCGCGCGGGTTGCGCGGTTCGCCCATCTGGTGCGCGATGCCGACAAGCTCGACATTTTCCGCGTCATGGAACAGGCGATCGCCGATGGCTCGCTCGAGCGCAATCCGGAGATCGCCTGGGGCCTGCAGGTCAAAGGCGCGCCGTCCCCCGATGTGGTCGAGGCGATCCGGCAAGGCCACTCGGTCAGCTATGCCTGGATCGGCACGCTCGCTGATTTCATCCTGATCCAGGTGGGGTGGCTGATCGGCGGCCTTCATTACGCGACGGCTTGCCGCTTGGCCGCCGAACGCAAGGTGTTGGACTTCCGCGAGGCTTTCCTGAAGACGCTCAGCGATGATACCGGTGTCGCGGTGTGCTGCCAAGCTGCCCGCGCCTACCTTGCCGCGCGTAAATGAGTGTGCGCACAAGCTCCTCAGGTGTGCTATGGTATGCCCATGAAGCTCCTCTTCATTGTGGCGCCAACGGTTTCTGGTGATGTGCGCGAAGCCTTGCGCACGTCGATTCATGAGTCTGAACGGGCGTGCGGCGCGGAGTGTGAGATCGTTGAGCTGACGCCGGACCATTCGATTCCTGAGACGGTTGGGACACGGATCGGTGGTGTCAACGCTGTGGTGGCGGTCGGCGGGGACGGTACCGTATCGGCCGTGGCGCACGCATTGGCTGATGCGTCAGTGCCGCTCGGCATCGTGGCGGCCGGGACCGGCAACCTGGTCGCGCGGGAGCTCGGCATCCCGCTTGACGTCCGAGCGGCCGTGGCGCTTGTCGCCGGAGCGCACGCGCTCCGTCCCATCGATGCGATGCTGATCAATGACCGCACCTATCTGCTCAACGCCGGGGTGGGGATCAACGCTGCGGTCATCGACCGCACATCACGTCTGGGGAAAAGCCTCTTCGGCCGCACCGCGTATGTGGGAACGGCGGTCTGGAAGGTGCTGCAGGCGAAACCGCAGCGGCTGGTGATTGCTATCGACGGCGCGCCGCGCACGTACGACGCGACGGATGTGCTGATCTCGAATTGCGGCACGCTGGCTCGCGTGTTGCATCCCAATGGCCCGGAAATCCGGGCCGATGACGGTCAGGTGGACGTCTGCATCATCTGCATGAAGGTGGCGATTGAATACCCGTGGTACTACGTTCTGCGCAGTATCTTCCCGCGCCACGTCAACCGCATCATCCACGAACTGCCGGCCGAACGCAGCGTTTCCATCCACAGTGAAACCCCGATGGCCGTGCAGGCAGACGGTGACATCATTGGTGCCACGCCGGTGACGATCACCGTACGCCCGAAAGCGCTTTCGGTGATCGTGCCGGCACCGGACCGATAGATTGCCGCCTTTATGTTTGAGGGTCGCGAATCGTTCCCGGTTCTGCATCATGCGCGCTCGACGACAAGCGCCACGCAGGTGTCAGGCTCAACGGTCAAGATCAGTGCGGGACCTTCGTCGGGTGCCAGCAGCGCCAGCGCCAGGTGCAGGGCAGAAGTCGCGCCTTGGACATCGCCGCACAGGCGTTCGGGCTCTATGACCGGCGTGCCGGGCAGGCCGGCTTCGGCCGCGTCGCGCGCGGCGGCATTGACGTAGGCGGCGCGCAGCGCGTCGCGGGGCACTCCGGCCTGCGACAGCGCCGTTTGGAGCGCGTTTTCCGGCGTCGGTGCCAGGCCGCAGCCCAGCAGCCGGCCGAGCGGACGCGCACCCCGTGCGCCCGCGGCATCCTCGCGCTCAAGCACCAGTACCGCCGCGGCTTCGCCCATCGGCGCAGGGTCGCCGGCGGCATGCCGCGCGTTCAGGGCTACAGCGGAGAGCGCGTCCGCACCACAGACGGCGATCAGCGGCGCCCGGACCGCGCGAAGCTGGTCGAAAGCTTCAACCAGCGCGATGCCGGAGGCGGTCGCGCGCGTGACCACATTTTCGTGAGGACCTTTCAACGCCCATTCCATCGAGGCCAGGCTGACGGCCGTGTTGGCATAGGCATGGGGAAACAGGAACGGCTTGACCAGGCGCGGGCCTTTGAGGATGTAGTCGGCAAAGAAGGTCTCGGCCGTGGCTGGGCAACCCCAGGCCGTGCCGGCCATGATGCCGGCCTGCATGCCGGCCAGCGTGTCGGCCGTCACGCCGGCCTGACGGAAGGCCATGCCGCAGGCGGCCAGAAAGAGCTGGCTCGCGCGGTCGAGATAGGCCTTGGGCGCAACGCCGCATGCGGCAAGATCCACATCGGGGACTTCGCCTACCAGTGGCGTGTCGGCGCGATCCGGGAGCGCGACACAGGTCAGCGGGAACAGGGCCGGTTCGCCCTCTGCGCAGGCCGAAGCGGTTTCTTCGGCGTCCAGGCCGAGCGCGCTGACGACGCCCAGTCCGGTAATGAGAACCGAGGGCGGCTGCGGACTGCGGGCAGGCGGATGCGGAGCGGGGCGCTGTCGCGTGAGAACTGCGGCCGCATTGCAGCCGCCGAAGCCGGCGGAGTTGGAGAGGACACACTCAAGCGGCAGGGCGCGCGGCGCGGTGACGATGTCGAGCGCGCATTCGGGGTCCGGCGTGTCACGGTTGCCGGTGGGCGGAATGAGCCCGTGTTTCAGTGAGAGCGCTGAGACGATCAGTTCGACCGCGCCGGCCGCGCCGAGCATGTGCCCCAACAGGCCTTTGACGGACGTGACCGGGATGGCTGCGGCGCGCGGGCCGAACAGATCTTCGATTGCCTGAGTCTCGGTGCTGTCATTGGGCTTGGTGCCGGTGCCGTGCGCATTGATGTGGTCGACGGCATCCGGCGTGAGGCCCGCGCAGGTCAGCGCGGCGCGCATGACCGCGGTGGAGCCTGCGCCGCGCGGCGCAGGTGCGGTCATGTGGTGGCCGTTGTTGCCGGTGGCCCAGCCGCACAGCCAAGCCAGCGGTTGCGCGCCCCGGGCGGTGCAAAGCTCGGCCTGCTCGATCACCAGGGCGGCGGCGCCCTCGGTAAAGATCGTTCCGCTGCGCGCGGCATCAAAGGGGCGCACGGCGTCCTTGGTCATCGTGCGCAGCGAACAGAGTCCGCTCCACGCAAAGCGCGAAAGCGCGTCGTATCCGACAATCAGGACGCGCTGCGCCCGGCCCGCCGCGATCAGGTTGGCGGCGGTGGCGGCCGCTGCGGCACCGGAGGCGCACGAAAGCGAGAGCGCAATGCGCAGTCCGCCAAGCCCGAAGGTTTCGGCCAGCGCGTCGGCGGGCGCCGCATGCGCGCAGTGTAAGCCGGCGGCAGACTGGTGGCCGGCGTGGCCGGCAGGAGTCAGCGCGGGCTCGCCGGCATCGATATCGGCAAAATTTGAGGCGGTGATCAGCGCGGTCGCTGCGAGTGCGGCGGGATCGTCCAGCAGGCCGGCGTGCGCCAAAGCCTCCCGGCACGCGCCCGCCGCAAAGGCGGAAGCGCGCGCGCCGTGCGTGAATCCCGGGGGCGGCAGGTAGTTCCGGATCACGCCGGCGCACGTGCAGGCGATGCCGCCAAGGTCAAAAAGGTCCATCGCCGAGATCGCGGAGTCGCCGCGCAGCAATGCGCGCCAGAGTGTGTCAACGCCATCGCCGTAAGGCGTGACCGCCCCCATCCCCGTGATAGCGAGCGCGGGCTGCGGTGCGGAATCGGTCGTCATCATGCTTGCCTCCCCCATAAAAATGATGCAACAGTTTAGCGGATCGCGCGCCGAAACTCACGAAGGAAAACGGCGGTCCGCAGAAGGGGAAGTCACGCCTCGTCAGACAGGGCTTGGTCGAGAATCGGCGGCGGCAGGGGCTTGTTGACTTTGGCGCCGAGCTTGCGCAACGTCTCGACGCGGCTGACCAGATTGCCCCGGCCGCTCTGCAGGCGGGAGAGGGCCAGGTCAAAACACTGTGCGACATCCCCCAGGTTTTTCTTTGCGGCGGCCATCGCCTCGACGATCAGCGTGACCTGGTCGTAAAGCCGCCCCGCGCGGTCGGCGATCTGCTCGGCGTGGCGGTTTTCGTTTTCGCGCCGCCAGATCTGGGCGATCAGTTTGAGCGTGATCATCAGGGTGGCCGGTCCGGTGATCACGACGTTGGTCTGGGCCAGTTCATAGAGCAGGCCGGGTTCCGCCTGCAGCGCGGTCTGGTAGGCGGGTTCGAGCGGGACGCACATCAGCACGAAATCGAGCGTGCGGTTGCCCAGTAGCGTGGTGTAGTTCTTGTCGCGCAATTCGGCCATGTGGCGGCGCACCGATTGCACATGCGCGGCGAGTGCGGCGCGCCGTTCTTCGTCGCTCTCAGCGTTATAGGAGCGTTCATAGGCGGTGAGCGAAACCTTCGCGTCCACAATGACCGATTTGCCGCCCGGCAGGTGGACGACGAAATCCGGACGCTGCGGTGCGCCGTTCTCGGCGCGCAACACGGGCTGGACCTCGTATTCGCGTCCGTTCTCCAGGCCGGAAGCCTCCAGCAGCCGCTCGACGATCAGCTCGCCCCAATCGCCCTGGCGCTTGGCGTCGCCCTTGATGGCGCGTGCCAGATGGTTGGCCTCGTCGCTGACTTTATTGCTCAGCGTCTGAAGCTGCCGCACCTGTTCCAGCAGGCGGGCGGACTGCTCGGTGCCGTCCTTGTGCACCTCGTCGACCCGTTTCCGGAAACCGTCGAGCTGTTCCCGCAGCGGCTGTAGCAGGCCGGAGAGGCGTTCGCGGTTCTGCTCGGTGAACGCGCGGCCCTTGTCCTCGAAGATCCGGTTGGCCAGGTTTTCGAACTCGGCTTTGAGCCGCGCCTCGGCATTCTGCAGCAGCCGTACCTTTTCTGCGTCGGCGCGCCGCTCGTGGTCGAGTTCGGCGGCCAGCCGGGCATTCTCGATCTGCAGCGCTTCCAGCCGTTCCGTACGCTCCTGCAGGAGGCGCGCCGTCTCTTGGAAATCGGCCTCGCGCGTTTGCAGGCGGATCAGCGCATTACGGTCGGGCGCGTCGCGGCCGGTCCGAACTGCCAGCCAGGCGAGCAACGCGAGTGTCAGGATCAAAAGGACAAGAACAGTGTAAAGAAGAAAGGTCATGCGTGAAAAAGTTCAGCCAAGCGCGGCGCGCGGCGGTTAATTGAGCAGTCATCATCTCCTGTGGTTTTTCGGCAAGCAAGCATGATGGTAGGCGCACATGGCGTCATAGGGCTTGACACCGCTCATCCCACTCACTTCGTTACGGGGCATTATATACGGTACACCCTCAAAGCGACAACAGTTTGTCAGGCCGTCTGCTTTTCACGCGTCCGGCAGCCCCAAAAAACCTTTTCTACCATTTCCACAGGCATTTTCTTGTTGGCGGCGACATCGGCTAAGATGGCAAGGCGTCCTTTTGCCGCATCATGCACGAGCTCTGCCACCACATGCATCTCTTGCGGTCTCCCGTCTGCAACCGATAGGGCGGGAGAGGGAGTCTAATCTCTATAAAGACTATTGACATACTAGACTAATGCTGATAATGTTGCGCCCTTTCAACCCGCAGAGGAGGCTTTGGATGCGATCGGCCGGATGTCAAGAAGCGGGAAAGCGAGGGCGTATCAACACAACGATTTACAATAAATTCGTGGCTGCGGCCGTGATCGTGGCTGCGCTGACGGCCGTGGCGGACGAGACGGTCCGGCTGCTGAATGTCTCGTATGACCCCACCCGCGAGTTTTACAAGGCGTACAATCCGCTTTTCAGCCGCTGGTATGCGGCACAGGCGGGCGGCCGGCCTGTGGCGGTCCGGCAGTCTCACGGCGGCTCGGGCAAACAGGCGCGCGCCGTGATCGACGGCTTGAACGCCGAGGTGCTGACGCTGGCGCTGGCGTATGACATCGACGC
>MWEJ01000113.1 GCA_002071025.1 Verrucomicrobia bacterium ADurb.Bin070
GTTCGGTTCGGCCGGCGCCAACATCCGGCTGTTCTTCTGGCGCCATCGCCGGGAACCCAACCTGGAGATCATCGGTTTCTCCCAAGCCAATGTGCTGAAACGCAAATTCCAGCTCAACCTGCGCAACCATCGCAAGATCCTGGTGATCGACGGCGTTGTGGCATACACGGGCGGCATCAACTTTCATGATGTCTATCTGTCCCGAGGCAACAGGCCCGGCACACTCGACTACCATTTCAGGGTCAAAGGGCCGGCGGTGCTCGAACTGCAGTATACGTTCTTGCGCGACTGGTACTATATGACCGACCAGCCTCCCGAAAAACTGTTGGCGAAATGTTATTTTCCGGCTCCGGCCGCAGCAGGCGAGATGGCGGTTAGGTTGCTGAACAGCGGCCCCACGCGCGAGGAGACGGCTGCGGCGATGCATGGTTTTTTTGCGGCGCTCAATCTGGCGCGCCGGCAAGTGCTGATCGTGACGCCCTATTTCGTGCCGCCGGAAGCGCTGATCCTCGCGCTGCGTCAGGCCGCCTTCCGTGGGGTTGAGGTCAAGGTGCTGGTCCCTTCCGTCAACAACCATCCGACGTTGCAGTTCGCGTCGCAGGCGCTGTATGCCGAGCTGCTGGTCTCCGGTGTTCGGATTTTTGAACGGGCACCGCCGTTCATCCATGCCAAGGCTGCCGTCATTGACGATGTTGTGGCGATCATCGGCAGTGCGAATTTCGATCCGCGCAGCCTGTTTCTCAACTATGAAACCAACCTGGTCGTCTTCAATGAGAGTTGTGCGGCGCGCGTCAAGGCCGCCGTGCTCAACGATCTGTCTCAAGCGGTTGAGATTCATTACGCGGACTGGCGCCGCCGGCCGCTGTGGCGCAAGTTCGTTGAAAACTTTTTCAATCTGTTTCACCCGATCGCGTAAGGGTCAAAACGGTAATCGGCTAGCCTCGGGGGAGTGGCATACTGATGCGAGGGGAAGAGGAAGATACAGGGTGGCTAGCCCCGTTGGTGTCCCGGCTTTAGCCGGCTGGGGCGAACCGGGCCGACTGAAGTCGGTACACCAGCCTGTGCCGCATCAGTTCCGCTTTCCCTCGCACTTCGTCTGCCCCCCCCCGTCGCTAACCGAATACGTCAAAACGCCGATCCGCCGTTGCGCGCCGGACGGGTATGCGATACACTGTCGCCTCATTTTCGAGTGGTCTCCAGATGGTGCGCCACATGAGTAGGGGTGGAGTGAACGCGGGAGTTATGGATATTACGACAGGTGCTTGTGGGAGCTGGCGTTTTTGCCGTGATGAGTGCGACGTGGGCTGTGGAATCGGTGTGGCAGGGCGGCGACGGCACGTTCTCTGATCCCTCGAAATGGTCGTCTGCGGCGGTGCCCGGCGAAGAGGATGCCGTGCGTTTCGATGTTGCCGGCGCTGCGGCGGTGTCGTTTACGCAGGATGCCACGGTCTCGAACGCGGTCGTCGATGCCGCGCAGAATGCCCCCCTGACGTTCGATCTCGGCGGCAACCGCTGGACGGTCAAGGACCGGTTTCAGTTCCCGGCATCCTCGCAATCGGGCGTCGTCACGCTGCAGAACGGCCTGCTCTCGTGCCTGGGCAATGAGGTGCTGCTGTCGCTCAGCACGCAGACACAGCCCTCCGCATTGGTGTTCGGAACGGGTGCCGCAAGCGCCAGCAGAAACTTGACCGTTCATCGCGCCGAGGTCCGATTCGAAGAGGGCCAGCATGGCGTGACCAACCTGCTTTGGATCGCGAAAGGCGGCCCGAGCGATTCTCAGGCGCGCGTGAAGGTTGAAGAGGGGGCCACACTGACGACATGGCAGCTCTGGGCCGGCAGCGATGCCCGTTCGACCGGTGTGATCGAGGTGGCGGGCGGCTCGCTGGTGGTTTCGAACAACTTCAGCTTGGGCGATTCCTATTCGACGGCGGTCGGACTCCTGTCTGTCTCAGGCGGCTTTGTGAATCTGAGGGGGTCGATCTGGATCGGTAATGCGTACGCGGCCCAAGGGATTGTCAATCAGAGCGGCGGCACGATCCACGTGACAGGGGGCAACGCCGAGTTCGGCCACCGTATGGGCGGCACGGGCAGGCTCAACCTCTCGGGCGGATCTTTCATCTGCGCGAACACGTTGACGGCGGGCAATTTCGAGAACCAGTATGTGAGCGCCACCGGCACGCTGGATCTGGTGGGCGGCACGCTGATCGTCAGCAACACCCTGCAGGTCGGACGCGGCACCAACTCGATCGGCACCGTGTGGGTGGGCAACGACGCCGACGTGCGGCTCAAGGACTTGAACGTCGGCGGCATGGGAACCCCGCTGGCCAAGGGGTTCATTTCTGTGACGGGCGGTGTGGTCGAAACGCGCGGCACCCTGTGGCTGGGCAGCGCACGCGGATCGCAAGGCACGCTCTCGGTCAGCGCGGGCGCTGTGACGAACTTGAGCACGGTGTATGTCGGGGACACCGGGACCGGCACGCTGGCGGTGGCGGGCGGCACGGTTCGCCTGGCCGGAACCACCACTGTCGGCAATCAGGCGACGGGTGTCGGGGTGATGTCGGTCTCGGGCGGTGCGTGCGAGACGGCGGAGATGGTTTTAGGGAACAACGGCGGCACCGGCACCGTGTCGGTTTCGGGCGGCGCGTTGACCCTGCACAACAATGTGTCGCTCGGCAACACGGTCGGATCGTCCGGGACATGGACGCAGTCGGGCGGCATCGGGACCTTGCGCGGCACGACGACGGTGGGCGTCAGCGGAGCGGGCAAACTGACGGTGTCGGGCGGCACGCTCAATCTCTCCAACGCGCTGAATTGCGGAGCCAATGCCGTATCCGCCGGATATCTGGCGCTGGCCGGCGGCCAGGTGACCGGCAAGGGCGGCGAGTGGGGCCAGCGCGGCGTTTCGCTGATTGAAATCAGCGGCGGCACGAACGCCTTCGGCGAAATCTTCGTCGGCACCTACACGCAGGCGACGCTGCGCATTACCGGCGGCAGCAACACCTTCAGCAATCTGCGCGTCGCGCGCAACAATGCCGGTTCCTCCGCGCTGTTCCGCATCGAGGGCGGCCAGACGTCGGTGCCGGGCTATCTGGATATCGGCCAGGCCGGCCCCGCGCTTTTCGAAATGGCGGGCGGCGAACTGACGGTCAATATCCTGCGCATGAATCCGGGAACAACCGTGTCGCCGGTGCCGCCGCAATCGGAAATCCGGATGACGGGAGGCCGTCTGCGGGTGACCAACACAACGTATTATCCGGACACCGCGTCCATCACAGGCAAATTGACCCTGGCGGGCGGCGTGTTGGCCGTACCTAATCTGCAACAGCATCACGGCAGACTCAACGTGCTGTTCGACGGCGGCACCGTTGAGGCCACCAAAAGCGACGCCACGTTCATCCGCTCACTGGATGCGTGGGCACTGACGTCAAACGGCCTCGTGGTGGACACGGCGGGCTTCACATGCGGCACGTCGCTGGTGCTGCCCGATGCGGCGGGCGAGCAGGGGCGGGTCGTCAAGAAAGGCGCGGGCACCTTCACCCTGAATGCGGTGAACACCTTTACCGGGCCGGTCGTGGTCGAGGCCGGCACGTTGGCGCTGGGTACCGGCGGACTGATCACGCTGGCCGGCGGGTGCGAGATTGACGGCGGCGCCTTGCTGAATCTTTCGGCGCGCGCGCTGGATTTCACCTTGCCGAACGGCACCGTGTCGCGCGTGGACGGCGAGCTGCGCCTGGCGGACGGCCGGACGCTGACCGTCGCCTCCGGCGCGACGCTCGGCGGTACAGGCACGGTTGGACGCGTGCTCTTTTCTTCGGGCGCGGTGCTGGCGCGGAATGCCGCGCAGGGCACAGCGCTGCTGCATGCCGACGCGTGCGAGATTCCCGCCGGAGCGGTGCTGGCGCTGACCGGATTTTCGGCGGCGGAATTGCGTCAGGGCATCACGGTCGTGGCCGCGGCTTCGCTGCAGGTCGCACCGGCCGGCAGCGTAAGCGTGACACTCGACGGCGTGCCGCAATCTCCAGTGGCGCTGCGCGTTTCCGGCGGCACCCTCACCGCAACGTCCTACAACCCCGGCACGCTCATCCAGGTGAATTAAGCGAACCGCGGGTGACGGCGGGCGGCAAGCCGGACCAGGCGGGTCATCAGTTCGGAATACGAGAGACCTGAGCATTCCGCCGCGCAGGCGATGCTGGCCTCGTTATCGAGATCCGCGTTCGGGTTGACGTCCAGCACGTAGAAGATGCCGCCGCGTTTGCGCACATCGAGCCGGGCGTAATCGCGGCAGCCGGTGGCGCGATACGCATTAAGCGTGACGTCCGACAGCGCCGCGAGTTCCTGCTCATTAAGCGGTGCGGGGATCAGGCTGTTGATCGCGGCGTATTCGAGCGAGTCGGGCGAGAATTTCGCATCATAGGTACAGAGCCGGTCGCGCAACGACGGGCAGGCCGAAAAGTCCATCTCCACGACCGGCAGCAGCATGGGGATGCCGTCGCCCCAGACCGGCACATGGAATTCGCGCCCGTCGATAAAATCCTCGACCAGCGCGGGCTGGTCATAACGCTGCAGGATGTGGGCGATCCGCCGTTCGAGTTCACCGCGGTTCATCACCACCGATTCGGGCGTCAGGCTGAGACTACAGTGCTCGCGCACGGTCTTGACGATCGCCGGAAAAAGATCCCACCCTGCGGCGCAAGGCTCTTCGAACACGCGCCAGACGGGCGTCGGGATGTTATGCGCGTCGAGGAGACGCTTGGTTTCTGCCTTGTCGCCGGTCAGGCGCAGCGCTTCCGGCGGCGCACCGGTGTAGGTGAAACCGGACGCCTCGATGAGGCGGACCACCTCATGTTCGCTATGGGGTACGCCCGGCAGGGATTCGCATTGATTGAAGAGAATACGCTCATGCGGAGAATGCGCAGCGAGCAGCGACGGCAAATCAGGGTCGGTCACCTCCTCGTGCGCGACAGGGTGGCCCGCCACACGCAGCGCGTCGGCCATCTTGCGGTTGGCCTGACGCGCCGCTTCAGCCTCCTCTTCCGTCCAGCCCGGATCGATGTTGTAAAGGAACAGGACAGGCAGATCCTGTGCGGCGCAGGTGAAAGGCATGCGGACGCTCTCCCCAGGTTAACGCAGTAACATAATCAGGCCGCTGTTGGCGACCGAGAGCGTCACCACACCGTCCTCCGCCGTGATGCGCGCGGAGAGCCCCACACGCGGCGGCAGTCCGGCGTTGCGAACTTTCCAGCCGCTGAAGCTGCCGCTGAAGGTGCCGTACGTGCCGATCACGGCCGTCATCGGCACCGGGATCGCATCGCCTTCCGCGCGGCCGAAATCGATGATGCCGCCGGCTGCGCCGGTGAGCGCGCCGCTGACCGCGAACAGATCATTGGCGGCCTCCGACCAGTCGAGATGCAGCGTCACGCCGTTTTCAAAGACCAGTGTTTCGGCCTGGAAGACGCCGACCGCGCCCGCCGTGTCGCCTGCGCTCAGCGATCCGGCAACCGTGAAGGCACCGTTGGTGACCGTGCCCGCGCCTGCGACGTGTGTGAAGCGCACGGCTTCAGCGCTCTGCCCGAGGTCGAGCACGCCAGCCGCGTCGACGGTCAGATCGGGGGCCGCGAGGAACGCCGCATCGAGCGTGCCTTCCGCGACGTGGACGCGGCCGGTGAGCGCGACATCCTCGGTCAGCGTGAGCGTGCCGCTGCCCAGCTTGGTCACGCCGCCATCGCCCTCAGCCCCTGCCAGGAACGCCTGGCGGATCGATACGCTGTTGGTCAGCGTGTCGATCACCGCGCCGCCGGCCAGCACGGTCAGGTCGTTGACGCCGTAGAGATAATCGGTCAGCGAACCATTATAGTTCGCGATCGCGGAGCAAAGACCGCGCGTTTCGAGCACGCCGCCGTTCAGGTTGAGGAGCACGCGCCCGCCGCTGTGATAACGTTTGGTGGCGGGGATGCTGAAACGGCCCTGCTGCGGTGTGCCGTTGCCCAGTGTGACAATGTTCGTCATATAGGCATAATCGGTGCTCTTCCACGAGAAGAATTCACGCGCTTCAAAGGCGCCGTCGGTGATCGTCAGGTTGACACGCCCGTAGAGGCGTCCGCCGCCCGAGCTGTCCATGCGCCCGAAAGCGGCGCGGCCCAGAGAGACGAGGCCGCCGTTCAGCGTCCAGTCAACCGGACAGCGCGTGCCGATGTCGCACCAGGCGTCATCGCGAACAGTCACAAATTCGCCGTCGTTGCAGACGACGGATATCACCATGTTGGAGGAATCGCCGAAGCCCAGCGGATTGGTGCCGGTCAGCGCCAGGCGGCCGCCGTTCATGACCATGTGGAAAAATCCGAACGTCGTTGAGCCAAACTGAACACCCAGTGCGCCGAGAGTCACTTCAGCGTCGGGCTCGATGATCAACCCCTGGGCGTTGCCGGCGTATGAGCTGGAAGCGTCGAACTGATTGCGCGCGGCCAGATTGGGTGTGTCCATCGTGAAGCGGCTGCCGGGCGCAAAGCGCACGATGCCGTCGCGCAACAGGAAACGGTAGTCGGCGTGCGCTCCGAACAGGGAGCCGCCGATCGACCAGACGTTGGTTCCGGTTTTGGTCAGCATGCGCGGTCCCGGCATGGCTAACGCGCCACCGGTCGCGAGCGGTGCGGCGGCATTCACGGTGGTGTTGTTGGTAAAGCCGATCGGCGTGTCAAACGCGACGGGGGCGCTGCCGGCCGTGGCGAGCGTTCCGCCGGCCATGATCAGGTCGCCGAGGCCCGGGGAGCCGTTCCCGCGCAGCGCGAGCGTGCCGCTGGTGACGCGGGTTCCGCCCGCGTGGGTGTTGGCCGCCGCGAGTTCCAGCGTGCCGGCGCCGCCATCCTTGACAAGTGTGCCCGGGCCGGTGACCGCGCCGTTCACCGCCAAGGTCGCGCCGGTGTTGGCGCGCAGGCTACGGTTGCCGGGCGGGAGTTCGACGGTACCGTCAAGCGTGGCGTTGCCGGTTGCGAGGATTTCGCCGCCATTGGCGCGTACGGTGCCGTTGACATCGGTGCCTTCCTCCAATCGCGCGGTACCGGCATTGACCAGCAGGGCGGTGTCGATAACACAGTTGGTGAGCTGCAGGGTGCCCGCCGTGTCGAGCGTGAGAGCGGCCGACTCGCCCGCGACAGGTCCCGCAACGGTGAGCGTGTTGCCGTTGGGCGTCAGCGAGATGGCGGCGGCTCCGGCGACTGCAAGCGGCGCGGAGACCTCATGGCTGCCACGCAGCAGCGTCATCTGGAGGGCGCTGCCGGAGAGGGTCAGCACCTCGCCGCCGGCAACGGTGTAACGGTTCGTGGCGTCGAAGATCAGTCCGCCGAGCGTGGCCGGTGTGTCGACCGTGACGGTGCGCGCTTCGGACAGCACGTTCGCAAAGAGCGCCGCGGTGCCGATGGCGATCGGCGCGGTGCCGTTCTGCCAGTTCGGACCTTGCGACCAGAGCCCGTCGCTGTCTGCCGTCCAGACCGCTTCGCCTAGGCCCGGTTGTGTCGTGACGGTAAGGAGCACGCGTTTGTTGACGGTATCGAGCGTGAAGGCATAGGAGCGCGAGGGGATCGGGTTTGCGACGGAAAGACCTGTCAGATCCGGATCGGCACCCGCGTAAGCAAGAATCGGGTAGACGCCGGCGTAAAGCGCGGGGTCCAGCGTGCCGCGCTGATAGAGCGAGACGGCGACGCGCCCGAGCGTGAGGCTGCCGGTGACGGCGAGTTGGTCGCAGGTGTCGTTCGCGCCGCACCAGACCGCGAGCGAGGCGTCGGCGGACGGCGCGGCCGCACCGAGCGTGGCATCGGCGACCGTCACGATGCGGGCTGCCGCAGCGCCTTCGGACGCCAGATGCAAACCGGCACCGGGCAGTACAGTCAATGTCGTGCCCGCCGGCAGGGAAGCCGCCGTTGAGCTGCGGATGGCCAGCGTGCCCTCTTGCACCGTAACAGGACCTGTGAAGGTGTGGCTGTCCGCGCTGTCGAGCGCCAGCATGCCGGCGCCGGTCTTGACGAGGCCGCCGTCGTTGACCTCGCCGGCCAGCAGCGGACGGGCGATGGTGAAGCGGCCTGAAAGAACGTCGATGTGTGCGCCGCCTGCCATGACCCGCACGTCTTGCGGACCGTCCATCGGGCCTGCACGCAGGCGCAGGGTGCCGCCGTCGAGCAGGATGCGGCCGAAACCTTCGCCGACGGTGATGTTGTTCGCGGAGACCAGTCCGCCGGCCACGTGCAACGTGCCGGTGGCGGACGGGGTGACGCCGAGGTTGATCTCGTTGGGCACGGTCAGCGCGCCGCCGTTGACCGTGATGAGCGCCGTGCCGCCGCCGCCGAAGCTTGTCTGATGGCCGATTTGGATGTTTTCCGTAAGGGTGATCGCGCCGTTGTTCAATGTTAGCGTGCAGTCGCTGCCGGCATGCTCCGCGATGTTGATGCGGGCGAGTGTGATGTCGCCGCCGTTCACGGTGATGGCGGGACGCGCGTTATACCCCACGGTGTTACCGCCATTATGCCCGAGGGCGAAGCCAGAGGCGACGACCGTTCCGCCGTTGATGGTCACGGTCGAGGTAAGCGGGGTGGGGGCCGTGACCGTGTTGCCGTTGCCGCGGCCCACGGCGATGTGGCCGGCGACGGTGGTGGAGCCGTCTTCAATGAACAGGTGTGCGGCGGTTTCGGCACCGGCTGCCGCTGTCGAATAGTGGCCGACGCTGATGCTGCCGGCGAAGGTATTGATCTGACCCTCGGCTCCCAGTACGACGGTCCCTTGAGAAACCGTGAACGGAGAGAAACCTGCAGTCGGGCCATCACCGTTCGGGCCGGTGGCGAGCAGCGTGTCTTGCAGGGCGAGCTGTGTTGCGGTGCCCAGCGTCTGAGCGCCCGGATAGGTGAAGGCCAGCATGCCGGCACCCTGTTTGACAAAACCGCCGCTAACGGATTGGACCAGGCCGGTCACTGTCACGTCGGCCGCATTGACGAAAACAGCCGCCGTGCCGTTTGATTCTGTATTGAGCAGGTAGCCGGGCAGCGACGCGGCCGCACCCGAATAGACGAGGGTGCCTGCGCCGAGATGTAAACCGGCGGGCGGCGGCGTGGCGAGCGTGAGCGTGCCGCCGCTGAGGGCGGTCGTGCCCTGGTAGGTGAGCGGTCCGGACAGGGCCAGCGTGCTGGACCCGGTCTTGACCAACCCGCCTGCGCCGCTGACAGGGCCGGACAGGGTCAGCGTGGTGTTGTCGAACGGCGCAAAGGTCGCGCCGTATGCGCCGTGTATGATCGCGGCTGCGCTGCCGTGATCGGCCGCGGTGGCGAGCGTGGCGTTATCGAGCGTCAGAGGGGCTTCCTGCGAGGCGTCGGGGCCGAGCTGCAGCGTGACGCCCGAGACGAGGGTGCCGGCCACGGTGTTCGTCGCCATCAGAATCAGCGTGCCCCCGCCCTGGGCGGTGAAGGCGCCGGCACCGCTGAGGTTTCCGGCCAAAGTCAGCGAGGTGTCGGGCTCGATCCAGGCCGTCGTTTCGGTCGGCACAGCAACCGGCACGTCGAGGGTCGGGTGGCCCAGCGCCACTTCGAGCAGCGCGGGCATGGAGCCATGGCTGAAGGTGAGCGGTGCGGTGCCGGTCACGTGCGGGGCGACCGGAGCGTCGAGGAGCAGTGCGCCCAGCGTGACCGGCAGGTCAAGGGTGACCGTACGCGGCTGCGCAAAGTTGAGGTCAAAGCGGGCCGTGTGCCCCGCTCCGTTGGGCACGCTTTGCGGTGTCCAGTTCGCGTTCGCGCTCCAGAGGCCGTCGGCATCGTTCGCCCACGCCACGCTGTTGGGATTGTCCGCGACAGTCAGCGTGATGGCGCTGCCGGTGTCGGCGAACTGATAGGTGAAGTCGCTGTCCGGGTTGCCG
>MWEJ01000114.1 GCA_002071025.1 Verrucomicrobia bacterium ADurb.Bin070
ATATTTCGTTCAGCAGGGTGCTGTGCGGGCGAGGGCAGGCAGCCTCAGAGAGCCGAAGAACTCGGCACTCTCAAGCGCATCTAAAAGAGCCAGATAAAACGAGGAGATGAAAGCCATGCGTAAAGAGATCTACAGACTGCCGGGGCTGCGGAGCTTCGGCGCTTGGTGTGTATGGGGTTTGTGCGTGATCGGATGCTTGGCCGGCGAGCGTGTCTGGCAAGGGTCTGCAAGCGCATTGTGGAATGAGACCGACCTGAACTGGCTGGGAAACGGCGCGGCCGTGCCGTTCGTCTCGGGGGCGGATGTCCGCTTTGACGATTCGACTTCCGTGACGAATGTAACGCTGACAACGGCCGTGTCCGCCGGATCGGTCACGTTTGCAAACTCAGCATCCCATTACAGCCTGGAGGGCAGCAAGCTGAGCGCCGCGACCAACTTTGTGAAAAGCGGCTCGGGCACGCTGACGATTAAAAACAGCGCCCACACCTTCACCGGTGACATCTTGATCGAGGGCGGCGAGCTGATTTCCGACGCCAACAACGATGCGGTGAACGCCACATACGGGACGCTGGGCAATCCCCGCGCGGCGCGGACGATCACGGTGACGAACGGCGCCGCGCTGACGCTCAAGAACTGCGGCACCTTCGGGGCCGGCACGTCGACGAGCCCCATCCTGACGACGCTGAACATCGTCGGCGGCACGCTGAACATGGCTCCGGATTGGGGCAACATCGTCGGTCCCGTGATTTTCGACAACGCCAAGCTGACCTATTCCGGCGGTCAGCCCGCAGATTATCGCTACTGGGGATCGGTGATCTTCGGCAGCAACGTCGTTTTCTGCGGGACGAACGTCTATAACTTCCCGGTCGTCGGCAACGAGAGCACCTGCGGCTTCACCTTCGGCAAGTACGAGCCGAGCGATCTGGTTGTCGCAGACATCACCGGAAACGCCAACTCCGACGTCATCTTCGGGCTCCCCATCGGCTACACGCCTTACGACAACGGCGTGAACACCCGCTTCACCAAGAAAGGGCCGGGCACGCTGGAACTCAGCTACCCGAAGAATTTCTACACGGGGGACGTCAGCGTGGTCGAAGGCACGCTGTTTTTGAACGGCAGGCAAGTTTCCCGCACGGCCGCCTATTCGCCGCTGGGCAACCCCCGTGTGCCGCACCGCCTCTACGTCGGCACGAACGCGGTCTTGCACTTCAACCAGTCCGACGTGATGGGGCAGGCCTATTCGCGCTCGCTGATCACCATCGAGGTCGACGGCGGCACGCTGAAGCAGACCGCGCAGAAAGTCAACTCCTTCGGCCCTCTGGTTCTGAACAACGCCAAGCTGGACTACTCGGGGTACGCCACCAATAACGTCTCCTACCAGCCCGGGTACTACACGAACGCGGCCAATGTGGTCACCGTCTCGAACCAGGTCGTCAGCACGACCTCCGGCGGCGAGACGACGACCGTGACCAACCAGATCTCCGCGAATACGGCGACCACGTACCTCGCCACCCCCATCGACGCGGTCTCGGCGCAGTATACGAACAGAATCTCGGTCGCCTACACCAACTTCATCTACCAGTCTGAGATTCACGAGGTCACCCAAGGGGACGTGACGGTGGCCACGAGCACCAATGTCTTTCTGGCAACTTACACCAACGTGGTCACGGCGACGCTGTGGGTGATGAACGCCAAATGGGGCACCTTCTATTTCGACGGCGACGTGGCCTTCAAGGGGACGAACGCCTACAATCTCGCCAATAACAACACCAGCCTGATGCGCTGCGGCATCAATGGCATGGTGTATTTGACTCCGGACGATATCACGGGCAACGCCGATCCCGACGTGACAATCAGCATGCAGATCGACGACGGTCCGGCGCCATGGGGCGACGTCAAGCAGTTCCCCGTCCCCAGCAATCTGGGTAAGAAAGGGCCCGGCACGCTGAGCCTGGCGAACCATGCGTCCACCTTCTCCGGCGACATCGATGTCGCGGAGGGCGTGTTGCTTGTGCCGACCGGCGGCAGCGGCGAGAACAAAGTCTACAGTTGCGTGGGCAATCCCCAGGTGGCGAGTCGCACGATGTTGGTCCGCTCCGGCGGCGAGCTCAAATTCAACGCCTCTGACACGCTGGGCCAGTTGGCGTCTTCAGTCAAGATGGCGACGGTGATCTCAAACGCGACGCTGCGTCTGGCGAACAAGACTTGCAACGGCTTCGGACCGTTGACGCTCCACAACGCGAATGTGATCTACAACGGCGGCTCCGCCGGTTCGAAGGTGTGGGGCGTGATGGGCCTCGGCGGCAGGACAGTCTTTGAAGGCACGAACGCCTATACGTTCGCGGTCGTCGGCAGCAACTGCCGCTTCAGCCTCGGGTACAGCCTCGATTTCTCCGTCGACTACCCGCCCGGCAAGACCAACTACAACGGCAAGACCGAGTTCGTGGTGCGCGACATTACGACGAATGCGAACGTGGACGTGAAATTTGAAGCGCCTTTGCAGGACGTTCCCACCTGGCCCAAAAGTCCGACGTTCTTCAAGAATGTCACGTTCAAGTGCGGCCTTCTAAAGTCCGGGAACGGCACGCTGTGTTTGGCATCCACAGACAACAGCTATTCGGGTCCGACGGTTGTCACGCAGGGCGTCTTACGCGTGGACGGCTCGCTGACGGCGAGTGCGGTCACCGTGAAGAGCGGCGGATTCTTGGGTGGCACGGGCACGGTGGCGAACGTCACGCTGGAGGACGGTGCCGGGTTTGACGTGCTTGCGAACCAGACGGTGCCGCTGAAAGTGAGCGCGCTGACGGCGGCCAACGGCGGTGTCGTCCGCGTCCGCAATCTGACCGGCCTTGCGCCGACTGCGCTCAATGCGCCGTTCCTGCAGGTGGCCGGAGGGTTTGACGCCTCGAAGTGGACCGTGGCCATGGACGGCGTCGAGCCGACGCTGAGCCTACGGGTCAAAGTCGGTGCCGGCGGCGTTGCCTACGTGCGCTGGTCTCCGCCGGGCACCGCGATTTTTGTACGATGACAACACGAACAAAGGGAAGGTGAAAAGCATGACGAAGGGTTTGATCGCCGGCGCTGTGATGCTGGCGGTGGCGTGGGGGAATGCGGCCAATGCGCCGAGGCTGCTGGCTCACCGGGGCGGCGGAAAAGAGTACGATGAGAACAGCTTGGGCGCATTCAAGGCCAGCTACGAGAAGGGGCTGCGCGGGTTCGAGACCGACATCCGTCTGACAAAGGACAACGCGCTCGTGATCCTGCATGACGACAAGCTCGACCGCACCACCACGGGGACGGGCTTCATCGAAAACCTGACGGCGGACCAGGTGAAGGCGCTCAAGCTCAAGAAGTCGGGGGAACCCGTGCCGTTCGCCCAGGACCTCATGTCCTATTTCAAAGACAAGCCGGACATCTTCATCGAGCTGGAGATGAAGACCGGCAACACCAACCTGTACACCCTGGCGCGGCTGGAGACCTACTGCAAGGCCCTGCACGAGGCGGCCCAGTCCACTTTGCCGCGCGGCGCCTACTTCTTCACCTCCTTCGACAAGCGCGCGCTGGGCACGATGAAGCGGCTCTACCCGGATGCCGATATCGGGCTGATCGTCGGCGGGGCGCTGGACGAGAAGGTGATCAAGACCGCCCTCGAGCTAGGCTGCAAACGGGTTGCGCCGGTGATGGACAAGACCTGCCGCAAAGCCGTTTCCGACGCAAAAAAAGCCGGGCTCGGGCTGACCGGCTGGCCGACGCTTTCCGAGGCGGACTACGCGCTGGGCGTGGCGCTGGGCTTCGACTGCCTGACCACGGACTATCCGGTCAAGCTGCATCAAGGCTTGACGGTGAAGACACTCCGCTAAAGATTCTTCGAAAGACGGGCGACTATGAAAAGGATAGACGAGATGAGAACGAGAAGCGTATTGGACGTGATTTTTTCAGCTATAGCGCTTGCCATGATTCCTTTCGCGGCCCTTCCGGCTGAGTTCACCATCCATCCCGGAAACGGCGTGGCCACAAACGTCGCGGAACAAATCCGCGGCGGTGTGAACGTGTTGGTCAACCCGGGCACGTCGGGCGGCGGTATTGTCTCGCTCAATCCTAACAACGCCTATTACGGGCTGACCACCCTCGGCTGCGGCACGCTGGTCGTGGACAATTTTGCAGATGAGTATAAGAACAGCACGATCGGCGCGGGCAATACGCTCGTTCTCGGCCCCGGCACGCTCCGCTACAACGGGCCGGCGGAAGGTTCCACGGACCGCACCATTTCCAACATCGTGACAAAAACGCAGGTCACCGTATTTGAAGTGAACTCCAACCTCTGGCTCAACGGCAGCTTCATCCAGCGGGGCGGCGGCCTGATCAAGACCGGCCCCGGAACCCTGCACATCGCAGGCTCCGGCACCAACACTATCGCGTACGGGGAAAACCTCTTTGCCATCAATGACACCATCAACAAGAACCGCCTGAACATCCAGGCCAACGGCGATGCGCCCACCCTCGGGACGGCCGGCTTCATGATTGCGAACGGAACGGTCGTTCTCGGCGAAGGCGGCGGCACCACGTTGGTCAACCAGAACTACGACACGCAGATCGGCGCGTGGACGACGTCCGACGGACAGGAGACCGCCGGCGTCCTCGAAATCCGCGGCGGCGTCAACACGTTCCATTCCTGGTTCAACATCGGCAAGCAGAACGGCACAGCCGTGACCGCCCCCACGCCCGTGCAGTCCACCCTGCGCATCTACGGCGGATCAACAACGCTGAACAGTTCGCTCGACATGGGCCGCAACAAAATGGGTCAAGCCACGTATCCCCAGCGGTGCGCCCCGCGTTTTGAGATGCATGGCGGCACCTTGACCATCCAAGGCCAGTTCAAAATCGGCAACGACATCGGCGCCAACTCCACCGTGCTTCATGACGGGGGGGACCATTTACTGCGGCGAGATATCTTTCGGCAATCTGTCCGGCAAAACGACCAATCTGCTTGAAATTTGCGGCTCGGCCTATTTGCAGGGCTGGAACATGTTCAATGCCAACAGCTCAGTCAGCACCAACACCGTTCACGACGGCGGCGTTCTCGCGCTTAACACCGTGGTTAACAACAGCGGCACACTTGTCCTGGTTTTCGACGGCGGCTGTTTCAGGACGCGTCTCACCACGGGGACGGCGGTGAACGCGCTTGCCAGTTCGCTTTCCGGCGTCCAGATCGGCGCGAAAGGCATGGCCGTCATTCTTGACGGCGCCAACGCCGCCGCCAATTTCGCCGAAGCGTTGACCTCCTCTCCCGACCTCGGCCTGACGTCGGATGGCGGTCTGACGGTCTCCAACCTTTCCGCAGGCACCTCGGTCACGCTCGGCCTCCATGCCGCGAACACCTACACCGGTCCCACCAGAATCCATTCCGGCACGGTGGCCTTGGGCCTGAACGGCACCCTTCCCGCAGCATCCGATCTGACCATCGCCTCGGGCGTGTCGCTCGCCATCACCAACACGTCGCAGACCGTGGCTTCCCTGACGCTTGGCACTGAAAACGGCGACACCACGTCCGTTTCCCTCGGGATGGCCAGAGGCGTAACACTCATTTCTTCCGGCGCGTTCACTAACCTGAACGACTCGCCGCTCAGCGTCTCGCTCTTTGAAAGCGCAGGCTCGTCCGCTCCGCTCACGACACCCGGCACCTACACCGTCCTCACCGTACCGCTGGCGTATGCGGACGCTTTGAACGCTTTGCGCGTGACGCTCGCGAACGCCGCTTCCGGCACCGTCTGCACCTTCAGCAAGACCGCGGGCGCTTCTACGGCTTCGCTGATCGCGACGGTCGTTGCTGCCGCAACGGCCGGCGACGTCTGGACGAATCCGGCCGGCGGCGACTGGGCGACCGGTTCGAACTGGCAGGGCGGCACGCCGGTCGACGCGGCCGGCGCCACGGCCACGTTCTCCACGGAATCGCAGGCGGGCGGTGCGACCGTCTCGCTCGCTTCGGGCGTGACGCTCGGCGGCCTTTCCTTCTCCGCCGTGAACGGCTACAGCCTGACCGGTTCCCCGCTCGCCTTCAACAACGGCTCGGGCAGCGCGAATATTTCCGTTACCTTCGGCTCCAACACCCTGGCTTCGGCCGTCAGCTTTGCCGGCTCCGCCGTTGTTTCAACGACCAACGGCAGTTCCATCACGGTCTCCGGCGCGCTCGCCGGCCAACATGAAATCGACGCCAATCCCGCCGCGCGCGGCGGCGGTACGGTCGCGTTCGGCAACGCCTCCGGTTTCACGGGCCGGCTCTCCACGGGCTGCGGCCGCACGGTCATCGACTCGCTCGCATTCGTGAAAGCTCCCGCCGACCTCGTTCTCGGCCCCGGTACGCTGCGTTACACCGGCTCGGGCGAGACCATCCCCGGGCTCACCGTCAACTCCGGCAGCGCGAAGGGTTCGGTCCTCGCCATCGACAACGACCTCACGATGCTTTCCTGCAGCCTCGGCACGGGGCTCTTCATCAAGTCCGGATCCGGCACGCTCACGTTCGCCGGCACGGGAACCTTCCGCCTCGGCAACACCGGAGCCAATTATGACATCAATGACCTGACCGGCTATCCCGCCAACGGCGATTCCGCGTCGACCGGCATTCAGAGCGCGTTGATCGCGGAAGGAAAAGTCGTGATCGGCGCGGTCGGCGACGACGCCAACGCGCCGGTCATCGTGGCCGGAAACGACTTCTGGACCGGTACGCACACCACCGCCACAGGCATCGAGACGACGGGCGAACTGGTCATGAACAACGGCTTGGTCACGGTCGGGTCCACGTTCGGCGCAGGCTATTACAATGGCGACACCAACACCGCCCCGCAAGGGCTTGCGCCTAAAGTGACCATCAACGGCGGCACAATCAACAGCGCATCGCTCATGCTGGGGTGGGATTATCGCGGGATTCAGACCTGCCGACCTGAGCTGACCCTCAACGGCGGCACGGTCAACGTTGCCGGCACGTTCGGCCTGGGCGCCAATGCCGGCGTGAACGCCACCAACACCTTCATCATGAACGGCGGCACGTTGAACGCGCAGTACATTTCTTGCGGATTAAACAAGTCTGGCAGCATGACCAACTCGCCCGCCTATATCTATCTGAACGGCGGCGTGGTCAACCTGACCTATGACTTGCAGCTCGCCCGATATTCTTCGGAGAGTTACCTCTATCTCAACGAAGGGGCGACGCTTTGCGCCAGGAACATCAACAGCGGCGGCGGAACGTCCGAGGCCCATTTCAACGGCGGTGTGTTCCGGCCTGCAGGCTCCTTAAGCGGCATCACGCGCGCGTACATCGGTGAAAAAGGTTTCATCCTGGATACCAGCGCCTACCCGACTAACGCGTTTAACGCCAGTAATATGGGCTGGTGCGAACTCACGCAGAGCTTGGCCACAGATCCGGCGCTCAACGGTGCGCCTGACGGCGGCCTGACTAAGCGCGGGGGGGTCGGTTTCTGCATGCGGCCGACCTTCGCTTTCACCTTCAACGGTCCCGTCCGCGTGGAAGAAGGGATGTTCGGCCTTCAGGGGGCGGCCGTTTGCGACAAGGAGGTTCATATGCTGCCTGGAACCGATTTGCGCGCCAGCAATCAAGACCAATGGATCGGCGACCTCGTCCTCGGCGCGGAAGGCGCGGAAGCCCCCGTCCTCCTTGATCTCGTCAACGCGACGGCTGGGAACGGCTATGTGGCATCCAATACCCTGAGTGTTCTTTCGCCCGTGCAGATCGGCATGCATCCGGGCGGCAACACGGCCGGCTGCATGAGCATGGCGAACGGGCCGCACACGACGCTCGTTTACCGGGCGTCCTCCGATGCGAATGTCGACCTGTCGAAGTTCAGCATTGCGGACGGTTTCCCGACCAAAGCGGGCGCGGTCGCCAAGGTCGACATCACCAGCGGCGCCTACGCCGGCTGGAAAGCGATTGTCATGACCGTTTCGGATAATCCCAATCCCTCCTCCAAGGCGTGGGTTTCCACATCGGCCGGCGGTGCGTGGAGCACGGGCGCCAACTGGGACGGCGGAACGGTTCCGGAAAGCAAGCGCGACGCACTGGTCGCCTTCAATCCCGCCGCAGCGGCGAATGTGCCGGTCAATGTGGACACGCCGGTCAAACTTGGCAGCTTCACCCTCACGGCGGCCGATGCTGCCTCCGGCTACGCCTTCTCCGGCCAGCCGATGACGCTGGAAAACACGGACAACGTCAACCCCGCGACGATTACCGTCAATTCCGGCGACCACACGCTCGGCGCGACGATCAACGACCCGTGGGTCGCCAACACGTCGGGCGATGCGGATTCCGTCGCCGTCGTCACGGCCTCCGGTGCCACGGCGCGCGTCACCGGCGCCGTTTCCTGCCTGGGCGTGCTCCATGTCAACAAGACCGGCAGCGGCGGCGGCACGACCATCCTGAGCGGCGCGAATACGTACAACGAGGGCCTGAACGTCCGTTCCGGAACGGCCGTCATCGAGGCTTGGAACGAAGCCGGTGTGGCTGGGCCGCTCGGCCTCGCAGCCAACCCGACGATCGGCCCCGGCACGTTCCACTACAGAGGTCCGGATGCCGTCACGGCGCGCGGTCTGACGCTGAATGCCGGTAGCAACTCGCGCACCTGCATCATCCGTACGGACCGCGACCTGACCGTCAGCGGCGTCTTCAACAGTACCGCCGGCGGTTTCGTCAAGACAGGCCCCGGCACGTTACGCCTCGCCAACACGGGCACCAACAAACTCTGCACGGCCGGCGATAGCGCGAACTGGAACCTGATCAAGAACTGGCCGAACAACGGCGATTCGCCTGTACCCTCCACACAAACCGGTTTCGGCGCGGCCGTGGTCGATGAAGGCGAGCTTGTGATCGGCGCGCCGGGGCAGGTCATGAACTACGCCACAGCCGGATCCTGCGACTTCTTTGTCGGCGCGCAGACGCGCGGCTGGGCGTACACGACGAACGCGGCCACGCTCACCGTGCTGGACGGCCTGTTCAACTGCAACAAGTGGCTCTACATCGGCCACTGTTTCGTCCGCGACTACGATGCGGCGACCGGGTCCTACGCGCCGACCTATGCCACGTACAACCAATATGGCGGCACGGTCAACTTGGAGACGTTCGCCATGGCGTACGACCTCGGCCCCTACAATCATTCCTGCCAGGCGGTCGCGAACCTGTACGGCGGCCAGATGAACATCTTGAGCGTCTTCCGCTTCGGGCAAACCTACAACAAGACCGGCATCAACCCGCCGCATGCCACGATCAACATGTACGGCGGCGTCATCAACCACTACAACAACACAACCAAGCCTTACGGTACGCACATGGGTTACTACAGCTCTGCGGCGGAAGGCAACAACGCCCAGCACCGCGCCTGCGATGCGACGCTGAACATGTTCGGCGGCGAGTTCCGCGACGTGCAGCGCATCTACATGGGCGGCAACGCCTCCACGTCCAGGCTCAATCTGCACGGAGGCAAGGTCGTCTGCGAGAACATCTTCCTGCAGAACACGGCCACAGGCACAGACTATGACTTCTTCGCGGGCGGCAAGGCGTACATCTTCTGGAACGGCGGCGAATACTGGCCGCTCGGCTCGAACAGCGCCAACCGCACCTTCGGCGGCCTCACGCAGGTGAC
>MWEJ01000115.1 GCA_002071025.1 Verrucomicrobia bacterium ADurb.Bin070
TGCGCGCAGCTCGTCGAACCCGACAGGCCCTTGCTGCATGCCCGCCTCCGCGTAGTACCAGACCTTCTCCATGTGGACCTCCCATGCTCTTTCACTCGGTGCGCAGCGAACCGGTCAACGCCGCGACCGTGTTCATGCCGTGCCGGCGCAGATACGCCTCGATGCCCTCCAACACACGTAGCGGCGTGGTCGGATCGATAAAATTCGCGGTGCCCACCGCCACGGCGGAGGCGCCCGCGACCAGGAATTCGATCGCTTGCTCGGGACCGACAATGCCACCCATGGCCAGCAGCGGCACACGGGCCGCCTGCGCGGCCTCCCACACCAGCTTGACCGCGACCGGATGGATCGCGAGACCTGAAAGCCCACCGACCTTATTCGCCAGCACTGGCCGGCGCGTCTCGATATCGATCACCATCGCCGGCAGCGTGTTGATCAAAGCCAACGCATCGGCGCCGGCCTCCTGCGCCGCGCGCACAAAGAGCCTGATGTCCGGCACATTCGGCGCCAGCTTGGGCATCAGCGGCAAGCGCGTGGCGCGGCGCACAGCCGCGACGAGAGAGGCGACGGTCTGCGGGTCGGTGCCGAAGGCGTGCCCGCCCTCCTTGACGTTCGGGCAGGAGATGTTCAGCTCCAGGCCGGAGACCCCTTCAACCTCGCTCAGGCGGCGGGCAACTTCGGCATACTCCTCTTCACTGGTGCCCCAGATGTTGACGATCACCGGCACACCGGTGGTGCGCAGAAACGGCATGTAGTCGCGGGCGAAGCCCTCCACGCCGGGGCCTTGCAGTCCGATCGCATTGACCATGCCTCCCGGCACCTCGACATGCCGCGGCAAGCGATTGCCGGGCCAGGGCTGAAGGCGGATTCCTTTGACCGTGATCGCCCCCAGGCGGGTCACATCGATCAGTTCGGCGTACTCCTTGCCATATCCGAACGTGCCGGACGCGACGGTCACCGGATTTTTCATCCGGATGCCGCCCAAATCGACTTGCATATCCAGGTCGCTCATGCTGTCATTCCTGCCTCACCGGACGATTACCAAACGATTTCGCGCGCCTCGAAGATGGGTCCGTCGTGGCAGACGCGCCCGATCCACTCCGTACCGTCCGCACGCCGCAGCGTCTGCACGCAGGCCAAGCAGGCGCCGACCCCGCACACCATGTGCTTGTCGAGCGAAAGCCAGCCGCGGCATCCCGTCTGGACGGCACGTTCGCCGACAGCCCGCAGCAGACCGTCCGGGCCGCAGGCAAACAGCTCCGGCGTGACCCCCGCCTCGCGCACGCGCGCCAATTCGCGGTCCAGCGGCACCGTAACCAAGCCAGTCTCACCCAGCGAGCCGTCCTGAGTCGCCACGCGCACCGACCAGCCCAACCGTTCGAAATCCGCCACGGCCAGCACGTCATCGGCGGTGCGTCCGCCGATGAGCGCGACGCCCTTGACGGGCAGGCGTTCGGCCAAGAAGGAGAGCGGCGCAACCCCGTACCCGCCGGCCACCAGCAGCGGCGAGCCTTGCGGCGCGAGCGGAAAGCCGTTGCCGAGCGGACCGATCACCTGCATCGGGTCCCCGGGTGCCAGCCGATTCATCTGGGCGGTGCCGCGACCGACGGTCTTGTAAAGCAGCTTGAGGATCGACCCCTGCGCGCCATAGATGCTGAACGGGCGGCGCAGCGCGGCCGGTTCCAGCCCGGGCACGCGCACGTGCACAAACTGCCCGGGCTGCGCGGCTTCGGCCACGCCCGGCGCCTCCACGTCCAACGCCCAATACCCCGCCTTCAGCGGCGTCTGGCCGATCACACGGCCTGTCACATCCTTCATCATTGAAGCGCTCCGTCTCACTGTTGCGCGCCCGTGCCCGGGCCCACCACCTCCTGCAGGGTCGGCGGCACGGGCGGTCCTTGGGGGGCGATCTCGTTCTGTGCGCCGATGAAATCCGCCCGCGCGTGCACGCGCTTGATCTCCGCGTTGACGATCGCGGCGGTCTCCATCTGCCCCTCCTGCGTCAGCTTTTTCTGCAGCTCCTCCAATTTCTTGATGTGCTTCAACGTGGTATCGACCACGCTCTCGGCACGGCTGCGGCGCAGCTCCTCATTCATCAGCATGTGTTTTTTCTGCAGGTCGGCGAGCCCCGCCGGCTGCAGCACCACGTGACGCGGCGTGATCGCACGGTCGGCTTCAAAGCGCATGGACTCGTCGCGCACGCTCTCCCATCCGCCATAGTCGCCGGCGCGCTGAAACGTGTCCATCAGCTCGGCCAAGGCCGCCACATACTTTTCCGGCCACTCGGACAGTTTCTGGGCGGCGGCCTGTTCCACTTTGAGCAAGGCATCCTCGAAGTCGCTGCGCATGGTCGCCAGTTCCTGGACCCGGTTTTCCATCGTGGCGGCGAGCAGCACCGGCGCGGGGGCTTCGGTTTCGGTCGGCCCGGCGTTGGCCGAGGCGGCCATCACGGCTTCTGCGGCAAGATGGCCCGGCGCACCGCGCGCGCGCCGGATTTCGGCGTTCACGGCCGACGCGAGATCCATCTGGCTCTGCTGCGTGTAGGCGGTCTGCATGTCGGTCAGGTCATTGACATACCGTTTGCAGAGCGAGACCAGCTTGCGGCTGTGGTGCAGCTTCTGGTCCGACAGCATCTGTCGGTATTTATTCTTGAGCGCCGTCAGCTCGGCCAGGCCGCCGCCGCTTTGATCGTCGATCTGGCGCGCCTCGTCGAAGCGCTTGCGTTCCTGTTGCGCAACCGCCCAGCCCTCAAAGTCGCCGGCCATGCGCCGACGCTCCATCAGAAGTTCCAATTCGCGCAGATACTCGACCGGCCAGGCGCGCTGAAAAACGATCTGCACGTTTTCGATCTCGGCAAGCTGTCGCGCGTACTCGGCCTGCTTGGCCTTCAGCGCTTCCGGCAGGGGGTGCGCCTCAGCCGGAAGGGTGTCAGGGGCAGGCCCCGAGGCGAAGGCGGCCGCCAGCGCCGCCGGTTCGTCCAGCCAGAGCCGCGCGTAGCGCCGCAGCGGCGCGGCCAGCGCGCCGTTTTCGTAGACCCAGAAGCCCGGACGGAAAAAGAAGCGGGCACCCGGCCCGAAGCCGCCCTTGGCGATGCGGGCCGCGCCCGGCAAGCTCAGCAGGTAAAGCAGTGCGACGCCGGCGACAGCACCCGCGACGATGCGCACATCGGCCAAGAGGGTGTGGCGGCGGATGGCGCGGCGGATCGCGAGGACATCCGGGTGGTCGGGAGCCACCTCTCGCAACAGATCGGCGCAGATCCGCGAGGCGGCAGACCACTCGTGCTCCTTGAGCGCCTTACGGGCGCGCAGCAGGTCGCGCTTGAGCATCAGTTCCGGGATCTGCCGCTTCTCCTCTTCAAACGCGCGCTTGTCCTCCGAGAGATCGCGGTATTGATCGATGAATGCGGTTGCGCGCTCAAAATTCTCGGCGCGCAGTTCCATCGGGATCTGCTCCTTCAACTGCTCGCGCCGACGGATACTCTTTTCGGCCTGATCGCGCAGGTCGGCCACCTCGGACTGAAAGCGCCGCCCCGAGGGGCCGGCCGGCTCGAACCCGTGCACGCGGCCGGACATGGAGACCACCCGCTCAAAGCGCTGCAGCTCGTTCGCCTCGCGCATTTTTTTCAGGAGCTGCAGGACCGACTCGTAGGCGCGGGCGTCAGCCCCGCAATTTCCGCAATACTGCACGCCGACATACGTCTCGGCGCCGCATTCCGGGCAGCTTTCCGAGCCGTCCCATCCGCATTCGGCGCAGAATTTGATCGCGAGCGGATTGACAGCGTCACACCACTTGCAACGCCAGGTGGTCTTGACCGTGGGCGTCTCGACGTGCGTTTTGGTTTGGATATGGTGCAGGGCTTCGTTGAAGGCGACGGTCGACTGCCAGCGCTGCTCGCGATCAGTGGCCAACGCCTTGACCACCACGTCGCGCAGCGGCACCGGCACATCCTGTTCGCGGAAATAGCGCGGGTTCTGACCGGTGATCGCGAAATAGAGCAGCGCGCCCAGCCCATACACATCGGCGCGCTCATCCGAGAGGCTGGCGTCCGACTCCTGCTCCGGCGCGCCGTAGCCCAGCGACAGCAGCTTCTCGCCCGGCACGGTGAGTTTGGACTCCTCCTTGCGCATCAGGCGCGCCAGGCCGAAATCCACGATCTTGGGTTCATTGCTCTTGTCCAACAGCACATTGCTCGGCTTGAGGTCGCGATGGATGACGCCACTGGCATGGGCGTAGGCCACGGCGCGACCGATCTTCAGCAGGAGATCGACCGCCTCATCGGCGGAGAGCTGGCCGTGCCGCGACACGTACTGGTCGAGCGTGAGAGGCGGATTCGGCTGCACCAGACCACCCGCACAGGCCTCGTTCTTGACGTCGGTCTCGTCCGGACCGGCCACGTACTCCATGACGATGAAAGGGCCGTCCTCATCCTCGCCCAGCGCGTAGATATGGACGATGTGCACGTGGCTGAGCGTGGCGACCGCCCGCGCCTCGTGCAGGAAGCGTTGGCGCAGCGAGGGGATGGACTGCGCCTGGCTATTGAGGCGCTTGATCGCCACAAAGCGCCCGAGGCGGCGGTCGCGGGCAAGGTAGACCACCCCCATGCCGCCATTACCGATCTTGCTGTAGATCGTGTATTGGTCAAACAACTTGTCGTTGCGCGGCTCGTCGAACGTCGGCTCGGAGGCCGCCCCGATCCGCACGGTGGGCGGATCCTGGGGGGAATCCGGCACAAGACGTTCTGTCGGAGGCACTTGAATTCTGGCTGTATGATCCTGCTGCACGCGTACTCCAAAACCGCACGGCCTGTCCTCGGAAACCGAGTGACAGGCTAACATGTTGAGTCGTGTGGCAGTATACGCTGACTGAGCCCGCCCCGTCAATTCACGCGGCGAATAAACGGGGGGGCGGGTTACGGGTTACTTGTAGTAGCGCCCGATCTCCTCTTTGGCGATCTTGCACCAGGCGACCGCGCGCGAAGGATCATCATGGATCGTATCGTGATCTTTCATAATGATCTCGAGGGGGCAGCCTTTGGCCTTTTCGAGAATGTCGCGGATATCCTTGCGGGCGGCCGCCTCGTCAAAGGTGCCGGCCGAGAGGATCGCGGGATTCGGACGGCAGGAATACACGTATTTATCCTGCAGCTCTGCCGCCATCTTGGCGCGGTCGCAGGTCGGCGACACGCTGACGCGCCGGATATTCGGAATGTTTTTGAGCAAGTGCCAGCGCTCGCTCATCGGCTCGCAGCAGCCGTAGCACACCAAGCCGAAGCGCTCCATCACCGGCTTCTGGTACTGCAGCACAAACTCATCGAAAAGCTCCGGGGCCAACGCTTTGGTGTCCTGGCTTTCAAAGAGCGCCCAGAGGTCCTTGGCGCGCGCGGTGCCCTGGTAATCCTTGGCCGGCAACTGCGTAGTCCAGCCAAACCCGCCGGACCCGATGTAGTCGCCCTCATTGTTCAGACTGTACAGGCCCGCATTCTCCAAAAAGGTGATGAGATCCAGCGTGCCGTCCCGCAAAAACGCCATCAGGTTGTGCACACCCTGGGGATTCTCCTTGATATCGCGCATGAACCGCTCGAAACCGCGCAGTTTCATCAATTCGCGCGTCAGGCCCAATGACCAGTACCACTGCTGGCGCAACTTGACCGGCAACACCCGGTCGAACACTTCGCGCGCCAGATGGACGATCTCCGTCGTCGCATCCCGGTCCACCGTAATCGTCTGGAACTGGAGGCCGCTCAAATCGTTCAGGTCGGTCAGGGAGGGCTGCGGATTCACCGACGACGTGTCGGGGCCCCAATAGGTCCGCTTGAAGACCCATCCGACCCGGAACCGGCTCTCGACCACCCGGTCGTCCCCCATCTTCTCTCCCCAGAAAATCTCTTTGCGCAGCCGATGCTCCCAATGCCGCGCGAGGCCGTGGGTGCACGCCAACGAGTCCTCGGGGATAATCTCGCGCCAACTGAATTCGGGATCACACAGAATGAGCGGGCGCGCGGGCTGCAACAGATTGGTGCGCGTCCACAGAACTTTCTTTTCCGCCTCGATTTGACGCGTGGATAACGCCATGACGCGCTCACCCAGACGCCGCAGAACATCCCGTTCCGCCTGCGAGATGGTGAGGTCAGCGACATGGGTATCCAGCGCCACATTGCCCGGTTGATCATGATCATTCATAACCGAACGCTCCCTTCTTGTTATTGACACCTGACTTTGCGTTTCTTCCGCCTGCCGATTGCGCTGGCGGGTGTGACAAGCCCGTACACGGTACAGTTCCGCTTTCACGCCTGCATTATATCGGCTGAGTGCATTTTTGTCCAACGTGAAAACCGGAAAACCGGGCCGCCGCCCGGCCCGCCGCGCTGGACCGGTTTGCGCTTTGACGCTCCGCGCCGAATCCGGTATACTGTTGCTTTATGCCACACAGAATCCTATCCTTGCAGCAGGCCGCACGCCATATCCGCATCCCGGAGCGCGAGCTGTTCCATCTGGTGCAGCGCGACGAGATCCCCTTCCTCAGGCAGGGCGACGACGTGGTCTTCGAGCACCGTGTGCTCGACGACTGGGCGCAGCGGCGGATTCTGGGCCTCCCCGGCCGCGCGCTCTCGGAACACCACCGCCAGGAAACCGCGGGCCGCACCGGCAAGGATTCGACCGACATCCTCATCGAGCGCCTCTGCCGCCCTGAGTGGATCAACCCGTCGCTGGCCGCGAAAACCAAGCCGGGCGTGATCCGCGACATGGTCGCCCTGGCCGTCACCACCGGCCTGCTCTACGATGACGCCGCCCTGCAGCGCGAGATCGAAGAGCGCGAGAGCGCAGGTTCCACCGCGATCGGCGGCGGCGCCGCCTTTCTGCACGCGCGCTACCACGACCCCTACTATGCCTCCGACTCGTTTGTGGTGCTCGGCAAGACCGTGCAGCACATCTTCTATGGGGCGCAGGACGGCGCCCAGACCGACCTTTTCTTTCTGATCTGCTGCACCGACGATGCCCTGCACCTGCATGTCCTGGCCCGGCTCTGCATGCTGGCGCACGGCACCCTGCTGCTTTCCGACCTGCGCGCCGCCACGACGGCCGACGAGATGTACCACACGCTGCGGCGCGCTGAACTTGAATTGCTGAAAGCCATGTAACCCCGTGCCGCACACCCGGCGTCGCCGTCAGACCGCCGCGTGAACGGTCCGCCCGTGCCCCCGACAACACTCCACTTTATTAACCAGCGACGATCTGGCAATACGCGTCCGGACAGGAGCACTCTATGCTGACACGCACTCTCGCGCCCTCACGCCCGATCAGAATCCTGCGCGGTGCCGCATGGGTCTGCGCAGCCGCCGCCCTCACGGCCATCGCGCAAACCCCGCGTGATTTCGCGATCGACCTGCGCGCGGCGACTTCCGACACCCCACCTTGCCTCACCCTCTCCTGGTCGTTACGCCAGACCGCGAAGATCTCCTCCCAGACGCTCCATCGGCGCGTCAAGAACGCCGTCGGGCTGCCGTGGGAACTCCAGGCGACCCTTGCCACCAACGACACCGCCTACGCCGACGACAGCGCCGTGCCGGGCGTCGAGTATGAATACTGGCTGCAGCGCACGTTCTCCGGCCTTTCCCCCTCCCCGGCTGTCGGCTACCTCAGCGCCGGCGTGAAGGTTCCCGAAACTCATGCGCGCGGCACTCTGCTGCTGGTGGTCGACGACACCCTGGCCGCGCCGCTGGCGCCGGAGATCGCGCAGCTCTCGGCCGACCTCGCCGCCGACGGCTGGACGGTGCAGCCCCTCGCCGCGCCGCGCGCCGGCACCCCCGCCGCCGTCAAGGCGCTGATCCAGTCGGCCTACGCCGCCGACCCCGCGCAGGTCAAAATGGTCTACCTGCTGGGCCATGTGCCGGTCCCCTACTCCGGCAACATCGCGCCGGACGGGCATGGCGACCACATCGGCGCCTGGCCCGCCGACGGCTATTATGCCGACATGGACGGCATCTGGACCGACACCACCGTGAACAACACCAGCGCCTCGCGACCGGCCAACGACAACGTCCCCGGCGACGGCAAATTTGATCAAAACCATCTGCCCAGCGCCACGGAACTGATGGTCGGGCGCGTCGACCTGCACAGCATGACCCGAGCCCCCTCCACCGCCGCAACCGAACTTCTCCTGCTGCGACGCTACCTGCGCAAGGCTCACGACTACCGCCACAAACAGGGCGCCTATGCCGCCATCCCGCGGCGCAGCCTGATCCGCGACGGGTTCGGGTACTTCAGCGGCGAGGCCTTCGCCATCGGCGGCTGGAGCTGGGCCTTCACCGCCGTCGGGCTGGCGGTCGACGAGGCCCCCAGCGGCCAGTGGTTTTCGGCCGCCTATGCCGGCGGCAAGGATTATCTCGTGGCCTATGGCAACGGCGGCGGCAGCTATGAGAGCGCCAGCTCGGTCGGCACCACCACCGACTTCGGCCTGCGTCCCAGCCGCGCGGTCTTCACCAGCCTCTTCGGCAGTTACTTCGGCGACTGGGACGCCAATAACGTTTTGCTGCGCGCGCCGCTGGCCGGCAACGCCACCGGCGATTCGCTCGGCCTGACCTGTTTCTGGGGCGGCCGCCCCAACCGTTTCATGCACCACCTCGGCATGGGCGAAACCGTGGGCTTCGCCACCCTCGTCTCGCATAACTCCAGCTTCTGGAGTGTCCGCTATCAACCCGGCACCTACGCCGGCGTGCACTGCGGCCTGATGGGCGACCCCGCCCTGCGCCTGCACGCGGTGGAGCCGCCGCGCCATCTGCGCGCCGCCAGCGCCGACTCGCAAATCACCCTCGCGTGGAATGCCTCGTCCGAACCGGCCCTTCAAGGCTACCACGTCTACCGCGCGCCCACGCCCGCCGGCCCCTTTACCCGGCTGACCGAAGACCCCTTGACGGCCACCACCTACACAGACGCAACCGTAACTGCCGGCCAGACCTACACCTACCTCGCGCGCACGCTGAAGCTCGAATCCGCCCCCGGCGGCTCCTACTACAACCTCAGCGTCGGCTCCGCGCTGACGCTGACCGCGCGCGCCGCTTCCAGCGCCGTCCCCTCCAACCCCACCGCACTGACCGTCACGCCGGACAGCGCCGCGCAGGCGACACTCACGTGGACCGACACCGCCGCGAATGAAACCGGCTTCCGCATCGAGCGCCGCACCGATGCCGCGGGCACCTTCAGCCTGCTCGCGACGGTCGCCGCCAACACCGCCGCATACCTCGACCCCGGCCCGTTCACGCACGGCAGCGCCTATGCCTATCGCGTGATCGCCACGAACGCCGCCGGCGATTCGGCCGCCTCGCCCGAAGCCTCGTTCGACGCGATCGCCGGACACTTCACCCTTCCCGCAACCCGCCTGAAGGTCAGCAAGACCACCGGCAACGCCATGCTCAATGCCGACCGTTTCGGCGGAATGAACGGCTCCTGCTCGGTGAACTACGCCACCGCCGACACCTCCGCCCAGGCCGGCACGCATTATTCGCCGACGAGCGGGACGCTCGTTTGGGCGGACGGCACGGCCGGCTCCAAGACCGTCACCGTGCCCGTCGTCAACACCGCCACGCCCCAGCCCGCGCGCCAGTTCACCCTCACCCTGAGCGGCAAC
>MWEJ01000116.1 GCA_002071025.1 Verrucomicrobia bacterium ADurb.Bin070
CTACTGGCTGCTGCCGCACCCGCTCTATGCGCATGAGCTGACCTATATTCTGGATACGCTGGTGCTGACGCTCGGCGCGGTCTACTACCTGCGCGCGCAACGGCTGCATCCGCTGTCCGCGTGGTTCGGCGGCTTGGCGCTCGGCTTCTGCGGATACACGTTTACGCTTTTCAGTGCCGGGCACCGCGGTTACTTTCACATGTTCTCCTGCGCGGTCTGGGCCTTCGGACTGATCGCCCGCGGCTTTGCGACTCGGCGGCTGATCCTGTTTGCCTTGGTCGGGCTGGTGTTCGCGTGGGGCGTTCCGTATCAGCCCGACGTGTTGCTGCTCGTCGGTGCGTTGGCGGCCGCCTATGCCCTCTGGCTCACGGTCTCACGCGATGATTCGGCGACGCAGAGTGTTTCGCAACCGGCAACCAGCAATGGGCAGTCGGCAATCGGCATCCAACAATCTAAAATCAACAATCTAAAATCTAAAATCCTCTCCGTCTGGCCGCGTTTCGCGGTCTCGCTCGCGGTGCTTGTGCTGGCCGGATTTTCCGGCATACGGTCGGCGGTGACCACGCAGATCGCCAACCGCGACGCGCAGATCGCCGGCGTGAACGGCCGGCCGGATGCTGCGGAGCGCTCGGCGGACACGCCCGAGAAAAGCGCCGCCGAGCGGCGCGAGCGCTGGCTGTTCGCGACGAACTGGAGTCTGCCGCCCGAAGACGTGCTGGAGTTTCTCGTGCCCGGCGTCTTCGGCAACGACTCCGCGCAGCCGCCGTATCCCTATTGGGGACGTCTCGGCCGGCCCGATGACAGCCTGTTCCAGAAAGGCCGCATGATGCCGAACTACCGGCAGCACACCGTCTATCTCGGCCTCATCCCCCTGCTCCTCGCCCTCTTCGCGGCCTTCTCCCGCCCCGCTCCCTGTGGACGAGCAGACGCTCGTCCCTCCCTAGATACCGCCAACTCGGCGGCCCTCTCCCGTTCCCCAACTCCTCCTTCCTCCCCAACTCCTCCCTCCTCCTTCCTCCCTTCTCCTTCCTCCCCCCCAACTCCTAACTCCTCATTCCTAACTCCTAACTTCTCCGACCTTCCCTTCTGGTGCGGCGTCTGGCTGGTCTGCCTGCTGCTGGCGATGGGACGTTACACGCCGCTCTACCGTCTGTTTTACGCGATCCCCTACATGGACTACATTCGCGCACCGGTGAAGTTCCTGCATTTGGTTGAGATTGCCACCGCGTTTCTGGCCGGGTTCGGCATGGAGCTGTTTCTGCGCGGTGGCCGGGACGCGTTGCGGCGCAGGCTGGTCAAGCTCGCGTGTGGCGTGGCCGGCGTGCTGCTGCTCGGTGTGCTGGTCGCGCTGACGGCCCGTCCGGCGCTGGTCCGTCACATTACCGACCTCGGGCTGGGGCAGGTGGCCGACGCATTGGGCGGGTACACGCTGCGCAACGCCATCCGCTCCGCAGGGTTGTCTGTCTTGGTCGCGGGAGCCCTGTGGGCCGTCGTCTACCGCATTCGGGACGTTCGCGCGCCTTGGGTGCTGGGGGCGTGCCTGACCGCGCTGTTGTGCCTGGACCAGGCGACCGTTGCCCGGCGTTACGTGCGCCCGATAGAGCTGGGACCGCTTTACCGCGAGAACGCGGTAGTGAAGGCGCTCAAGGCGCAGGCCGGGGACCGCATTCCGAATGTCGTCAACTACGCCACGCAGAATGCGCCGGGCCACGAATGGTTCAGCTCCTCGCTGGCCTTCAACGGCATCCGCAATTTAGCGCCATCCCAAGACGATGCGGGCTGCGCGTACGGGCAGCTTTTCACCTCGCTGCAGAATGATGCGGTCAAGTTGTGGCGGCGGCTGCACGCGCAGGCGGTGATCGTGCCGCGCAAGAGCGCCGAAGGCCTGATGCGGGCCGGCGTATTGCGTCCGCTGCTGGATTTTGAGCTGGGGGCCGGGACCGTGCGGCCGGTGCAGCAGCCCGGCGAGCGGACCTTGACCTTGGCGGCGTTGGAGCAGCCGGCTGGTGCGCTGCGCTTCGTCGCTGAGTGGCAGGGGGGCGTGCCATCGGGACGTCAGGCCGAGGCGGTGGTGGCGGCCGAGTTGCCCGTTTCCGACGCGCCGCGTCTGGCGGGGCAGGCCGGCGCCGCTGCGAAGGTCGAAGTGCTTGCCGCGCGCGGGCGGCCGGGGGTGTTCGCGACGCGCGTGCGGGTCTCGGCGCAGGGGCCCGGCCTGCTGGTGTTCGATGAGCGCCTCCGTGACCGCCAGCAGCTTCTGGTGGACGGCGTTCCCGCGCAGCCTTACACCGTCGATGGCATCTGGCCCGCCGCCCTCATCCCCGCCGGCGACCACGAGATAGTGCTGCGTTCATCCGCACAGCCGGTCACCCTGCTCGTCAGCGTGTGCGCCGCGCTGTTCGTCTTGGGGTGGGCGGCCTGCCATGCGAGGCAGGCCAGCCGCCTGTTCCTTCCGGAGGTTTCCGCGTGATCCGTCTGAAAGAGCAGGTCAAAGCCTGGATGGGCCCGCTCTGGTGGTATTCGGCGGTCATGTTCTGCGTGCAGCGGTTTGGTGACGTCATTAATCTATACACGGGTCTGTGGCTGGTGCCGAACTGGGTGCCCAAAGCGGAACTTGGCGCGTTGCTCCCGCTTGGCCAGATCGGCGGTCTGTTGGGATTGCCGCTGGCGATCCTGCTGATGCCCTTTACAAAATTTCTGAACACGTTCGGCGCGCGGGAAGAGTTCGGGAAGGTGAAGGCGCTGTTACGGGATGCCCTGTTGATTACCGCCGCCTCTGCGATTGTGATTGCCGGATACACGTGGTTGTCCGCGCCGTTCGTGTTTGAGCGCCTTCGCATCAGCAGTAATACTTTAGTCTGGCTGTTGTGCGGCATTGCCGTCACATCGTCGTTTTTGCCGCTTTTGAACAACGGGTTGCAGGCGCTCAAATTGTTTCGCTGCATGAGTGTCGCTGGATTGTCGTCGGCTCCGGTCCGGCTTTTGTTTTTGTGGATTCTGCTGCCGTTTTACGGGTTGATCGGTTTTTTTTCATCGCAGCTCCTCTTTAACCTGACGCTGATCGGCGTTTCGTTCTGGGGATTGCGCAAGGTGCTGTCGCGAGACGTCAAGAGCGAGTCCTACTGGTGCCATCGCGGCGAGATGCTGCGATACATGATGCCCGTCGCGCTTGTAATGGCCATCAGCAGTGTTTCAAGTTCGGTCCAGTTGTTGGTGATCCGGCAGCGCCTGCCCGAAGTGGAGTCGGCGGCGTATTATTTTTGTTCTAGATTTTCTGAGATCCCGAACATTCTTTGGTCCGCGATCGCCGTGGCCTTCTTCCCACTCGTGTCGGAAGCGCATGAGAAAGGGAAAGACACGCGGCGCATTTTGACGCAGGTCCTTGTGTTTACGGTGGGAGGCGGTGCCGTTGTCGCGGTCGCTCTGGGGGCTGGAATCGGTTGGGTGTTCCGCGCGGTGACGCGATGGCAGGATTATCAGCCGTATGCCTATCTCGTGGGTTGGCTGGCTATGACGAATGTGTTCCGCGTGGCGTTTGCCTGCTTCTCGACGCATGAAATGGCGTGCAGGCGTTTCGGATTCGCCTGGTATGCGATACCTATTGCGATGCTGGAGGCCGCGATGCTGGTTTCGTTGACCGGTTATGGCTTTTTCGCGCCGTTTGTGCCGGGGGCCTGGATCGACTGGATGGCTGGCCTTCGCGCCGCCCGGCTGGAGTTCATCGTGTGGGTCATGTGCGGCACCGCCGCTGCGGTTTTTGTTGGGACTCTCATTCAGATGACGCTGGGGAGCGTTCGCCGCGGTGCCACGCCAAGGTCTTCATAATCGCGTCTTTTAACGGGCAGCGGACGTTTAGCCCCAGCTCTTTCCGGGCACGCTCGATGGAGGGTACATAGCGGGGCGGGGGCACCTTGGGGTCGGGGGTGCCGAGGACATGGATCGGATTGTCCGTGTCGGCGCATTCGCGCACCAAACAGGCAAGGTCAAGAATGGAGATGTCTTGGTCCGAGCCGACGTTGTAGGCCCTCCCGTTCTCACCCTTGAGCAAGATGGTCCAGAGCCATTCCGCGAGATCGGCGGCATAGAGGTAAGAACGCAATGGCGTGCCGTCGCCACGGATGACGATGGGCCGGTTTGCGAGGCAGTCTCCGATGAAATTGCCAATCGCGAAGTGCGTATCGAGCGGCAGATACGGCCCTACGAAAGCGAATGGCCGGGCGATGATGCAGTCAAAGTGCCCCTCAGAAGTGTCGAGGCACATCTGTTCGGCGATCTTTTTCCCTTTGCCGTATGCGGTTGTGGGGGTGCCCTCGAAGTTTTCAGGGACATGGCTTAACATGCTGGGCTGTGGGCCGTATACGGCGCCCGAGCTGATGAAGAGCATGCGTTTGGGCCTACAGTGCATTGCGAAATCCAACACATTCCGGGTGCCCTCTGTGATGACGGAAAACATCTCTTCCGGTGCTTCCTGTTCCAGCTTTGCACTTGCGGCTGTCGCGCCATGGATAAAAAGGTCAAATGGCGGCAGTGACAAGAAGTTGAACGTACGGATGTCTCCGGATGCAAACCGGAGAAACGGCATGTCAGCAAGGTAGGTATTGTCAGAGAGAAATCGGTCAGGATTTCGCGACAACACGGTCAATGATAAATTCACTCGCCGTATCGTGTACAGATATCGAAATATGTGCAGAAGCCATTTTCCGAAAAAGCCCGTTCCTCCAGTCAGGAAAATACGATATCCATCGGGACACGCAGATCCGGTGACGATTCCGTCGTCGAGAGATTCAAACGGACTGGGATACGGTGTTTTCAAATGGCGAGGTTCCTGTGAATAAAGCGAGGTGGTATTTTAATCACTGATCAGGATGACCGTGCCTTTAAACGCCTGCGCGGCCAAAAAAGACTGGACATGGTCGGCGTACAGAACCGTCGTGATGATTATGGTGGCTTTTTGGAAAAGAGGGTCAAGGATGCTTTGTGGTGGCAAAATCGGTAACCCGCACAGGGATTCACCGCGACCTCCACGATCGCGATCAATAATCCCGGCGAGATTAATTCCTGTAAAACAGCCTTTCGCCAACAGGCGTCGAAGGTGAGCGCCGCACCCCCAGAGCAAAACGGGAAGAAGGGTGCCGCGCACGGCTTCCATTTGCGGGTAGCAATCACGTGCGGTCGACAAACGGACATAAGTTTCGATTGCACGACTGCCCTTTTCGTCAGGGGCGAGCATTTTTGCGCATTGGGCCGATGGTTGGTAAACAGCCCAGAGAACGGGAGTTTTTTTCCCGGCTACAGGGTATGCCGAGCCACGCTCCCCATAGATGGGACGATAAGCTAATCTTTGATAGACAAGGTTGTCGAGAGAACCGAGCGTGAAATGGTTGATGTGTTCGCGGTCGAAATAATAAAACGGGGCATGGAAGAAATCCGCATATCCCGCAGCATCGGGGACTTCAATGTACAATATGCTTTCGGGGGTCGACAATTTCCCGATGTCGGCAAGGAATGCGTCAAGCGCGAACACATGCTCCAGCACCTGACAACATAGCACACAGTCGAAGGTTTCTCCTTG
This sequence comes from Verrucomicrobia bacterium ADurb.Bin070, assembly GCA_002071025.1. GTDB lineage: Bacteria > Verrucomicrobiota > Kiritimatiellia > RFP12 > UBA1067 > DUPH01. Next base: position 5,570 of record MWEJ01000116.1, read on the forward strand.
GCGGATGGCATCCTCCATCGTGGAGTGACAAAGAATATTTTGGGCAGCCAGGTTCTGGCGACATCCCAAGGACGGTTCGATACCAACGAGGTTTTGAAAGCCGCGTGCCTGCAATGCCATCAAAAGTCCACCTTTGCCACAGCCAATGTCAATGATACGGTCAGTGGTGTGGATGTGGGAGGAAAGGATGTCAATCACATGGTTCCATCGGTTTGTGTCTGCATTGGACCAGCCTCCGCTGCCACCGGTTTCGGGGGCGGCATATTTGTTTGATGCCGCATAGAACCTGTCGAAGTCATCTTGATTCGCCTGTAGGTCGTCAAAACAGGATTTGCATTTTTTCACTAGCATCCCATAGGATTCACCGGAAACATTCCGGTTCCCATGATTGGCACCTATTATGCGGGGGGGGGTGAAAAGAGTCAACCCCGAAAATCCGCGCAAAAAAGTGCTGGCCCCGGGCCGGGCCGCCTGTAGCCTACAGGCGCATGAAAAAGAACACCAGAACGCCTAAACGCGTCAACCCGAGGCCAGCGAAAACAGCTTACACCGCCCTGCGGCAGATCGTCCAGTGGATTCCCGTGGGGCTGCCGGACAGGATCGCACGGGAGGCGAAGGCGGACATCAGGGCGTTCACCTGCACCAGCCACGTGCTGGCCCTGCTCTACGGGCAGATCACGCGGGCGTCGAGCCTGAACGAGATCTGCGACGCGGCGCGGCTGCACGAGCCGGAACTGAACCGCATCCGGGGCGCGACCGCGCCGAAGCGCAACACCTTCTCGAACGCCAACCGCACCCGCGACCCCGCCATCGCCGAAAAGCTTTACTGGGCCGTGTTCGCGCACCTGCAGGGGATCTGCCCGTCGTTCACGCAGTACAGCAAACACAAGGGTTTCATCTTCCGCGTGAAGCGCGACATCTTCGCCATCGACTCGACCACGCTCCAGCTCACGCTCGACTGCATCGACTGGGCGCGGCACCGCCGCCGGAAGGCCGCGGCCAAGACGCACATGCGCCTGAACGTCGGCACCATGCTGCCGGCCTTTGCCGTCGTGGAGGACGCCGCGCACCACGACTCGAAGCGGGCGGACGCGCTGTGCGAAGGCCTGAAGGACGGCGACGTGCTGCTGGCCGACCGCGCCTACATGGATCTGCGCTTCCTGCACGGCCTGTCGGGGCGCGGCGTCTTCTTCGTCCTGCGGGAGAAGGAGAACATGGTCTTCGAGGTGACCGGGAGACGGCCACACAAAGACCCGCGCATCCTCGCCGACGAGACCGTGCGCATGTCCCGCAAAGGCTCGGCGGAGAAGTATCCGCAGGAGCTGCGCCGCATCACCGCCGTCGTCGAGGTGGACGGGAAGGACGTGGAAATGGCTTTCGTCACCAACAACTTCGCGTGGAGTCCCCGCACCGTCGCCGAACTCTACCGCGCCCGCTGGGCCATCGAAACGTTCTTCAAGGAGCTCAAGCAGACGCTCCAGCTGGCCGACTTCGTCGGCTACAACGAGAAGGCCGTGAAATGGCAGGTCTGGACCGGGCTGCTGACACACCTGCTGCTGCGCTTCCTGAAGCACGTCTCGAAGTGGGGTCTCAGCTTCTCCCGTTTCGCGGGCACCGTCAGGTCGGCGGTCTGGATGAGGATCGACCTGCTCGAAGCCCTGCGTTTCTATGGGACAGCGGGCTGCCCCAGCCGGCCTGTACTTGTCGAAAAACAGCTCTATTTCCAAGGGTTTGAGCGTTTCTCGAACGTGCCTGTGGGATAGCACATCTCAAAAACCCCCTGATTTCGGGCCTTCCAGCCGTATCCGCCGGCAAACGCACTTCCGGAACCGTCTTTGAAATCACGAAAAAGCCCAATGAATCATTGGGGGAAAGGGGGCGGAGTGCCTGTTTCTTGTACCGTATGGGATGCTAAAGAACAAAAAACTCGAATCCGCCAAGTGTTAATCGATGGACCGCGGGTTTATACACGCGGCCCCTCCTTCGACGGGGACGGCCGCGTTCCCGACTTCCTGCTCCCCTTTTCATGAGAAACGCATACTCTTCGCCTACCCCTTGTCTGCCACGAACCGACTATGCGTCCGATGCTTTCTTCAATTGACATTCCGAACACAATCCATCATCATTTGAACACAAATGAAGGGAGGAAGAGATGGCATCCACCACTGTGACGATCCGCATCGATGAGGTGTTGAAGGCGGCGGCAACCGAAGCGTTTGAAGGAATGGGACTGAGTTTGGCCAACGGCATTTCGGTCTACCTCACCCGCGTCGCCGCGACGAAGTCTATCCCGTTCAAGGTTGAAGTTCCCGCTTACACGCCGTCGCCAACTTTCGGTCTGACAGGAGAAGCGTACAAAAAACAGTTGCTCGAAGCCAAGAAACGCATCCTGAACGGCCAGTATTCAGAACACGAACTCATCGAGGTGTGACATGGGAATCCACTTTGACGATATGGCCTGGCGTCATTACATCGACTGGCAAACCCTAGACCGGAAAACGCTGAAAAAGATTAACAGCCTGCTGACCTCCATCCGGCGCAACGGATATCAGTCGATCGGGAAAGTGGAAAAGCTGAAAGGGGAACTTTCGGGGTTCTACTCCGTCAGGATCGACGACAAGAACCGGCTGGTGTTCTATGTCCGGGGTGGCGACGTCATCATTGCCTCCTGCTCGGGCCATTACGAAGGATAGTCCCAAGGCTGGACGAGCGTCCGCTCGTCCCTCCCGGTTGCGGAGCGCCGGGGTCTTGAGCTGTGTGCGCAGGTGCGGCATGATCACCGAAAACAGATAGCGCAGGTGCACGCCCAATACGATCAGCGCCACGCCGACCGACAAGCCGGGGATCAAGGCCGATTACTGAAACCACAACAGCGTTCCCTGTGATCCGATTGTGTAAAGCCAGCCGTCGCGCAGGCTCACACGGTCTGTCGAATCGCCCCCGACCAGCGTAAAGGTCACTTCTTCCAGATTCAGGACGGTGGCCCCGCGAAGGTCCACCAGATTCATGCGACCGTCGGGGATCGGGCCGTCGATGACAATCGTGACGTTCGTCGGCAAAGTCAACACGCCCGACAACGTCAGCACAGCGCCCGGCGTGAAGGTCCAGGTATCGCCCGCGATGGCGGCCGTGCCTTCGGGCGCGACCGTCAGCGTGCCGTCACCGCGCACGATCAGGTCGCCGAGGTGCAGAAACACGCAGTCAGGATCGGTGTCTGCGGCCGGCTGGAGATCGAGCGAGCTGCCCGCGTTGACGGTGACGGTGCCCACGGCAAGCGGCAGCCCTTCCGCCACGGATGGAACGGCTTCGATGGCGGAGGCTGTGCCGGCGGCCAGCTCCAGTGCATTCGTGAAGCTCCGCGTCGCTTCGTCGGTGTACGAGAAGGTGAATGCATCGACGATCTGCTGCCCGTAGCAGCCGCCCGTACCGCCGACGATGCCCAGCCAGGCCGGTGTTCCCAGCGCCGCGAGCCGCGCACCCGCGTTCAGGTTGGTCATGCTGTAGACGTTCGCGCCCTGCTGCATGTCGACGATCATCTTCGTGCCGTCGAAGGTCATGCGCGCCTTGAACTCGCCTCCGCTTTGGCTGAAGAGTCCGTGCTGGACTTTGCCGACCAGCGTTCCGTTTTCAACCCACGCCAGATAACAGTCCGACGTCATCAGGTAGTACTGGAATCCGAAGCTGGGCGTGTAGGGGGTGACGCTCCCGTACCATCCGCTGGTCGGCAGCGCGTCCGTGCCGCGCAGGTCGTTTTGGAAGAAGACACCGAAGCCGTCGCCCGGGCAGCCGCCGGAGATCCCCTTGTGGAACGTGAGATCGATGACCCACGGCTCTGTGGCGACCACCTGCTCGCGGTAGTAGGCCGCACTGCGTTTGTTGCTGATGTTCGGCGTCAGCTCCAGAATCGTGCCGTCCTGGCCGTCGCTCACGAAGCGCGCCACACCCGTCGTCACCCACATCGTGTCGTC
>MWEJ01000117.1 GCA_002071025.1 Verrucomicrobia bacterium ADurb.Bin070
CACGTCCCAGCCCGCGCCCGCGATGACCTGCCGGCCCCAGGCGTGGAACAGGCCGGGGAAGTTCACCCCGCCGGTTGTGGTGTTGCCCCCCACCTGATGGGCGGCTTCGATCAGCACGGTCTTGGCACCGGCGCGGGCGCTCTGAATCGCCGCGCAGATCCCGGCCGAGCCGCCGCCCACCACCACCACGTCGCACGCCACCGGCGGCAGCTCAGCCCCCCGTGCGAGGCTCCCGATGATCCAGCCCGCCACCATCCCGCATCCCGTTCGTTTGCCCATGTCCGCCCTCTCCGCTGTGTGTGTGAAAATCCTGTTCGCAGGTGCTATCCTACGCATTCACCGTACTGAAATCAATGTGCCTTTGGCAGGCGAGTACAGCGCCCCCGTGCCTGCCACAAATTCTGGATAGGTTGTCGCGTCGATCAAGCGGCTGCGCGCGGCCCCGCCGAGGGTCACGCCTGCGACCGGCAGCACGCCCTCAAAATCCAGCTCCAAGCGCGCGCCATCGGTCACGCTGATCTCCGTGGTCGGCGGCAGCAGCGACGCGGTGTCGCAGACATCCAGCCGCTCGAGGGTCACGTCATCGAGCAGCGCGCCGTTGGAGCTGCTGTCCAGCCCGCGGAACAGCAGTTCGGCCGTTCCGCCGGCCGTCACGCGGGGCAGGCGGAAACGGCACCTGCGGTAAAAGCCTGTATCAACCGGCACCATGGCGATGCGCCGGCCGGCCCAACAGACCTCGAACGTGTAGCCCTGCCACGGCGCGATGCGGGAGGCCGCGAAGAACGAAAGAGCATACGTCCCCGCCTCCGGCAGCGCCACCGTCTGACGGATGACGGCCTGGCCCTGCAGAAATGCCATCCTTCCGCCGTGATAGGGGAGACCGAAATAGGCGTGCCGCCCGCTGATGCCCGGCTTCCGGTCTGCCGCGTCCGCCTCGAAGATCCATCCCGCATTTTCGCACAGCGTCGCATAACCGCTGTAATCGCCGTCTGGCAGCGAGGTGGTTGTCTCGAAGCTGCCGTTGGAGAGCGGCCCCGTGCCGATGCGGAAGACGCGTGCCGCGTCGATCAAAGAAAACCGGTTTTTGTTTTCGACGGCGTCCAGCCCCTCGAACACGAGGTCGGCTGTCCAGTTGGTCGCCGGCGGCAGCGTGATCTCCAGCGGCTGGAAATAGGTCTGCTGGGTTTGCTGATAGGCGAGCAGCGGTTCGCCGTCCAACAGGATGCGGAAGGTGTGGTTCTCATACCCTTCGCGTGACGCCGTCTGGATGGCGAGCCGGTAGACTGCGCCTGTCGCCGGGAAGGCGATCGTCTGGCCGATCCGACCGCTGCCCTTGATGAATCCGCAGCGTCGGCCTTCCGGCGTCCGGCGCGCGATGGAGACTCGCGGCGCCACCCAGCCGATGGATTCAGTGATGCCGCTGGTGTTGGTTGGCCCGTCAAACGTCCAGCCCGCGTTGCCCGGCGCGAACTGGTAGGTCGCCGTGCCGCTGGCGGTGCCCAGGTGATCCGAGTATTCGAAGCCGGCGTTGGCGATCTCGGCAAACGTCCCGTCTTCCAGAAAGTCAAGCCGCACATCGTCGATGACGGAGGCCCGGCTGACGGTGCTGACGATGCCTTGGAAACGCAACTCATAGGTGCCGTTGGTGAGGCGAGGCGTCACGAACTCGAACCGCTCAAAAACAGGAAAATAGGTTTTGGCCACGGCCACCTGCCGGGTGCCGAGCCACACGCCGAAGTCATGCTGCCGATATGCACTCGAGTCATACCGCGCGGCCGCCTGGAAAGAGAGCCGGTAGAAGCCGCTGCGGGGGATCTGCACCGTGGTCTTGATGCCGCCGTGGTATTGGAAGAACACCGCGCTGCCGCCCTCGGGGATCGCGTCTTGCCCCACCCACGGCGTGTTTGCGGTGTCTAGCGTGATGCCGCCTTTGCCGTTGCCGTCCGTGATGAGCTGCCAGCCGTCCGGAGTCAGGCCGGTCTGCCAAAGGCCTGCGTTTTGAGTGACGGCGGAATGCGTTTCGAATCCGGAATTCGGGATGACCGCACGGTCGGCAGCCGAGGTCAGAGCCAGCGGCGGGCTCAGGCGGAGCGTGCCTGCGGAGACATCGATCCGCGCCACCGCGCTGTCGACCGACTCTATGGTCAACTCGCCGCTGCCTGACTTGCGCACCATGCCCGTGTCGCCGAGCGCCGCACGCTGCACCGTGCCGGTCGCGGCAAACAGTTCCTGCCCGCCCTCGACCACCGCGAGGCCCCGGTCGAAGCGGTGCGACGTCGAGATGACGGACCCTTCGTCCACGCGCGTCGCGCCCTGAAACAGATCGGTGTCGTGGGCCAGGTGCAGGATGCCGGGACCGCTTTTGACCAGCATCCCTTCGCCCGTCACACCGTCCACACGCAGGGTGTGCCCCGCATCGCTCAGAGCCTCGACCTGCGTTCCCGAAAGGCTCTCGAGCCGTCCGGCCGCCGGCGCGCGCGTCAGCCATTTCTCGGTGAGGTAGTCCGAGACGGCCTTCTGTTCCGCCATGGTCAGCACGTTGGTGAAGATCACGACCTCGCAGTAGCGCGGCCCGCCCTGCCGGTCGACCGAGACCCCCGGCAGTCCGGCCTTGAAGTTGTGGTCGTTGCAAAAATTCGATGCGTACGCATCGCCGGTCGTGGCGACCGCAAAGAGCTGGTAGCCCGCCTCGGGCCGTTCAAGCCAAGGGTCCCAGACCCGGCGGCCGTTCCGATAGGTCTGCCCGAACTGCACGGTATCCGCCGTGTTGTTTTTCTCCCAGTATGCGCAGTCGTTGGCGGACAAGCCGATACTCGCGATATGAAAGTCCTTGCGCCCGATATTCCCTGCCTGCGTCCAGTCCCAATCGCCCAGCAGAAACCCGAAGCCCGGCTGCCGGCCGAAGACGATGAAGACATGGCGGATGGTGGCGAGCGCCAGACGCGTGTCATCCGGATTCACCCATTTGAGCCAGCGTCCGCTGCCGAACCCGCCGAAATCCAGATAGGGCTGTCCGTGCAGTGTCGGATCGGCGGTGCCCAGCAGCGGCACGGGATCGCTGCCGTGCTGCACGGCGCGCGGGAAAAGATAGGGAGCGGCTGTCTGCGTCTCTCGCACGTCCAGCCATTGCGCAACGCCATTGGTTCCGGTGCCGGTCACCACGTGGGTCGCGGCGTCGAACCAGAGCGCGGCCGTCTGAGGGACCCACGCCGGAAGCGCCGCTGCGGATGGGGTATTGGTCGCGACGAGCAGCAGCGTCCCTTCGCGGATTCGCGCGACGCCGTCGGGGAAATCAGCCTCGTCCAGCACCAGGTGTCCCGGCCCTTCCTTGCGCAGCGTGCCTTCAATCAGCGGTGCAACGATCCGCTCCTCGCCGCTCACCTCCAGCACCGCCGTGGTGTCGGCCGGCACCGCCAGATCGCCGGCCCGAAGGGAAAGACTTGAAACAGCCGCAGCCGCTGCGGCCGCGAACAGGACACTTGCTTCTCTGATTCTCATGATTTCCTCCTGTCACGCATCGTGATAAACGAATTGCCCGCAAAAAACCGGGCCCGCAACTTGTCCTCGGGAAGCAGGCATCTGAAGCGTTGGGCGGTGTGCCCGGTCAACAGCCGCACGCCGTCCCCCGCCGCGAGATGTCCCAGACGCCCGCATGCCAGGAACGCCGCCTGCAGCGTCCCCGACACCACCACCACGTCGGTCCGCCGTCCCGCCGACGCGTTTACGCAGAAGGTGACGTGCCGGCTCTGGACCGAAAGCCCCTGAACCGCGACGCGCAACGGCTGTTCGCCGCACTCGGCCAGCAGCGTGCCCGACGTCAGCGACACCGAGTGCTCATCGTGCAGACGTAACTCGGCCGGCCCGAATAGCGTCACCTGCACGCCTGTCCCAAGGCGGAAAACCATTTTGCCGGCATCAAGTTTAAGATGTTCGCGCCACACCCGGTCGCCCTTGGCCAGCAGGCGGGAGTGACCGCCCTCCTGTGCCATCTCGACGATCTCGATCCCCGCTCCGGGATTGGGGATCGACCCCGGCTCGTACTTCTGGAGCGGTTCCATTTCGGGACGGATCGGATCGAATCCCATGTTTTCTCGATACGCCTGCAGGTCGAGCGGCGTAAGCTGCGCCAGCCACGCGTCATCATCGCCGTAGGCTTCCGCCGTAATCGCCGGCCAGGCGCTCCAGCGGGTGGCGATCAGCGTTCCGAAAATCACGCACGCCGCCGCTGCGGCCGTCAGCGGCACGACCACCCGCCGCCAGCCTGCGCCGCGGTGCTCGGGCCGTCCGGGAGCTGCCCCCCGCGTCTGCCCGCAGTCTGTCAACAGCGCGTGCAGGCAGGCGTGGTTCACATACACGCGTTTGAGGTCGGGACGGCGCGCCATCTGCTCCGCCAGCGCGCACCGCTCGGCGCGGGTGGCGGTCCCGTCAAGCAAAGCTTCCAACTGGTCCACGAAGGCGCGTTCGTCATCCTCGGCCCCTGTGTCAGACCGAACCGAAAGCCGCTCCATGCAGCGCTTCAACGCTTTCCTGATCCGAAACATCAGCACTGACAACGATACGCGGGACAATGCGTGTTTGTGCGCCATGTCATTGACTTTCCCCCCTTTTTGATACCGTTCCATCAACAGGTCCCTTTGCCAAGGCGGCAGTTTTTCAAGGCACCGCTCCAGCAGGTCAAGCGGCTGCTTCTCCTCCGCGCCCGCCTCTTCTTCTTCCAGGATCCGGGCAAGGTCATTGATCATGTCCGTGTCAAACACCAGTTTCTCGTCACGCCTGACCCGACGGTAATACAACACCTGATTCATGGCGAACGCCTTGAACCATGGCAGCGGAGGCCGGTCGGGATCATACTGGGCGGCATGCCGCAAGATGGCCATGTTCGTTTCCTGCAGGACATCCATCGCGTCGATGGACCCCTCCAGCAGAACATAGATCATCGCATACAGCGAGCGCTGCGCCTTTGCCAGCGCCTCGCTGACGAGCAGATCGCGGCTTTTCACGAGATACGACCCTCCTCCTACCGGTATTAATAACGAAAGGCCGAAAATTGTTACATCTCTTTTTTTCGCGAATTCCTTTCCCCCCAGGGCCGACGCATCTTAAATTTGATCAATTTGACTCATAACGTCAGAACTGCGGGTGTGACATGCACCCAGTGAGTGCCATGCAGTCGGCACTGCGGCATGGTTTTTGTGGCCCCTCGTCCCCGTACCCGTTCACGTACACGACGGCCTCATCGCCTTCCCGTGACCGCGTACGGTCCCGCGACTGGCCGGAGCTTGCTCTCATCCAAATCGCTATCGGGATCGGGATCGTCCATTTTGAGCCGTCCCGCGCGGCTCCTCTCGCGATGGGGTCGCAAGATGTTCGATCCCGATAGCGATCCCGATAGCGATGTCTACTCCCAACGTCAGCGTTGAGCGCGTGCTTTGAACGAAGAGCCGGGGGCGCGGACGGCCCCGTCCGCGATGTGAAACCTTAGGCCAAGCGGACGCGCGGTTGGCGTCTCGCCGGGGGCCCGGCACACCGTACTGACCGCCTTTCCCGCGCACGGGGCCGTCCGCGCCCCCAGTCTTGCACATCTTTTTCACGGGTGCCGGACAGCTTGCCGACATCGTGGGTGAAAGGCCGTAAAGACAAGAAATTAGATGCGTCAGCCAGCCCTGGGCTTTCCACCGTGCCGGATTGCTATTCAGCACCGGCGTGTGGCATACTTAGGGAGACATGGCAAAGACCTACAAAAACGTGTGGAGCGTCTGTCTGCTGGCTCTGACGCTGCTGGCGCTTATGCCAGCGCGCGCGGCGGTCACGATCAGCGAGTTTGTCGCCGACAACGACGGCGGGCTGCTGACGGCCGCCGGCGCGGCCAGCGACTGGATCGAGCTGCACAACAGCGGTCCCGGCACGGTCGATCTTGGCGGCTGGTTCCTGAGCGACAGCGCGTCGGACCCTGCCAAATGGCGCATCCCTGACGGCACGCTGCTGGCGTCCAACGGGTACCTCGTGGTGTTCGCGGACAGCTCGCCCGTCGCCCTCACCAACGGCGAGCGGCACGCATCCTTCAGCCTCTCGAAAGACGGCGAGTTCCTCGCCCTGACCGGCCCCGACGGCGTGACGCTGCACGACGCCTACCTGCCCGCCTATCCGCCGCAGGTGAAGAATGTTTCGTACGGCCGCGCGCCGCGCGTGAGCACGCTGATTGATGCCGCGACGCCCGTGCGCTACCGCGTGCCGAACGCCGCCGGCGACGCCCCTTGGCAGGAGGCGTCCGGCGCGCTGGGCTTTAGCAGCACCGTCGGTGCCTACACCGTGCGCTTCTACCGGATGACCGGCGCCATCGCGAACATCGACGCCGCCGAAAGCATGGTCGCGAATCCGTCCGCCTGGGCCACCGACCGTACGTATCCGATAACCGGCACCTATGCAACCGTCGACTTCCACGAATCAAGCGCCTCGGGCACCTTCACGAACAACCTGCCCTTCCCGGGGCTGAACATCGGAGACAATATCAGCTATTTTGCGGTCATGGCCGAGACCGCGCTCTACGTGCCGCAGGCCGGCCCGTGGACCTTCTGCGTCGGCAGCGACGACGGCTTCCGCCTGCGCATCGCCGGCCACGGGGCCACCTTCTCCACCGAGTTCGCTGCCGGACGCGGATTCGGCAACACGTTGGCCGTCTTCAACTTCCCGGTGGCCGGCACCTATGCGCTCACGCTCTCCTACTTCGAAAACACGGGCGGTGCGTCGCTCGAATTTTCTGCCGCGCCGGGCAGCCACGGTGCGTTCGATGCGGCATCGTTCCGGCTGGTGGGCGACCCCGCCGGCGGCCTGCTGCATGCCGGTGCCATCGGCGCCTTCGCAGACACCGACGTCTCCGATGCGATGCTGAGCATCAACGCGCGCCTCGACGCCGAGTGGCGGTTTATCCTCGACACCGTGCCCGCGCCGGACGACACGCTGCTATTCGCCGTGCGCGTCGCGGACGGCTTCAGCGCCGCGCTGAACGGCACGCCGGTCGCAGCGCTCAACATGCCCGCGGCGCTGGCCTGGGACAGCGCCGCCACCGCCGCACGTCCGATCTCAGCGGCCGTCGAACCGCTGACCGTTACCCTGCCCGCAGCCCTCTTCACCGCAGGCACCAACGTGCTGGCCGTCACCGCGCTCAACCAGTCCGCCGCAGACGGGGACTTCCTTATCCAGCCCGCGCTGACCTGGCGCACCGCCGCCGAGCATCCGTTCTACTTCAAGACGCCGACCCCCGGCGCCGCGAACGGCCGCGCCTACACGGCCCCGACGCCCGCGATCACGGTCAGCGAGCCGCGCGGCTACAAGACGGCGCCCTTCACCGCCGCGCTCGCCTGCCCCGAACGGCCGGATGCCAAAATCCGCTACACGCTCGACGGCAGCACGCCCACGGATGGCAGCTCGCTCTACGCCGCGCCGCTGGCCGTGACCGCCACAACCACGCTGCGCGCCGCAGTCGTCGATCCGGAGAGCGTGCAGCAGCGCGTCACCACCGTCACTTGGCTTTTCTTGGAGGACGTGCTGCGGCAGGCTGCGACGCCCCCGCCGGGTTGGCCCGCGGACCGCGCGGTGAACAACCACATCATGGAATACGGCATGCGCCAGGCGATCGTCGACAGCGACCCGGCGCGGCTGCGCGCCGGCATGACCAACGCAATCCCGTCGCTCTCCCTGGTCACCGACCTCGCGCACCTGTTCGGGCCGCAGACCGGCATCTACGCCTATCCCGGCAACGACGGCATCGGCTGGGAGCGGCCGGTCTCGGTCGAACTGATCGATCCGGCGCGCGGCGCGGCCGCCGAGTTCCACATCGACGCGGGAATTCGCATCCGCGGCGCGTTCAGCCGCAGCGTCAACAATCCCAAGCACTCGCTGCGCCTTTTTTTCCGCTCGGACTACGGCGCGGGCAAGCTGCGTTTCCCGCTCTTCGACGGCGAAGGCGCCTCCGAGTTCGACAAGGTCGACCTGCGCACCTCGCAAAATTACTCGTGGGCATTTCAGAACAGCAATCTCGACACCTTCGTGCGCGAGACCTTCTCGCGCGACGCCCAGCGCGAGATGGGCATGCCCTACACGCGCAGCCGCTACTACCATCTCTACATCAACGGCCAATACTGGGGCCTCTACCAAACCCAGGAACGCGGCGATGCCGATTTCGCGGCGACCTATCTGGGCGGCGACAGCGATGACTGGGATTGCATCAAGACGTCGAGCCCCGGGTATACGACAACCGCTTCTGACGGCACCTTTGAGGCCTTCCACGCCTTGCACGACATCGCTGTCAACCAAGGGTTCGCCGGCGCGTACGCCGACAACTACACGCGTGTCAAGGGCCTGAACCCGGACGGCTCGCGCAACCCCGCCTATCCGGTCTACCTCGACGAGGACAACCTGATCGGCTACATGCTGTGCGCCTACTATACCGGCGATCCCGATTCGCCCATCGGCGGCGGCGGAGCCTTCCCCAACAACATGTACGCGCTCTACAACCGGGCGCAGCCCGACGGCTTCAAATGGCTGCGCCACGATGCCGAACACTCGCTCGGCGCCAACGGCGGGGTCAATGCCGACACGACGCATCTCGGCACCAACCTGCTGACGCAGGCGCTTTTCAATCCGGCCACGCTGCACCACCGGCTGAGCGCGCATCCCGCGTACCGCCTGCGCTTCGCCGACCTCGCCCAGCGCTATCTCTACGGCGACGGCGTCTTCACGCCGGAACGTGCGCGGGCGCTTTTCCAGAGCCGTATGGACGAGATCGATCTGGCGATCATCGGCGAGTCAGCCCGCTGGGGACGCGGCCGCACGCGCGACGCCACCTGGCTGCCCGCCTGCAACAGCGTGCTCAACTACCTGACGCAGCGGCGCGACATCGTGGCCGCGCAGTTCCGCGCCCGCGGCTGGCTGCCTGCGCTCGACGTACCGCGCTTCTCCACCAACAGCGCCGCCGTGCCGCCCGGCTACACGCTGCGGATCAGCGCGACCAACACCTTCTACTACACGACCGACGGCACCGACCCGCGCCTGCCGGACGGCAGCATCAATCCCGCAGCCATCGCGGTGGACGTCGCACAGACGCCCGCCCTGCCGCAAAGCCTGGTCGGGCGCGGCGCCGTCTGGCGGTATTACGATCTGGGAGTGGAGCCCGCTGCGCAAGGCGCGCTGACCTGGCGCGACCGCACCTATAACGCCCTCGCGTGGCCGCAAGGACCCGCCCTGCTCGGTTTTGCCGGCAGCGCCACCGCCAACCCTGTCGCCACCGTCACGCGGCGCTATGTGACCGGCGTCTCCGGCACGCAGGTCACGACCACCTACTTCCGCCACGCCTTCACGCTGGCGTCGACCGACACGATCGCCGGCCTTACGTTGGAGCTGCTGCGCGACGACGGCGCGATCGTCTCGCTCAACGGCACGGAAATCCTGCGCGACAACATGCCCGCCGGCGCGGTGTCGTACGCGACATGGTCTGCCGCC
>MWEJ01000118.1 GCA_002071025.1 Verrucomicrobia bacterium ADurb.Bin070
CTGCACGGCGGCCCGGTAGACGTAGCGGCTGTAGAACGGCTCGCCGGCCAGCACCACGGCGTTGGTGCCGCCGCCTTCCAGCGTGTAGAAGTTCGGGCTCTTCTCCGGCTTCGGCTGGCGCGCGAGCTGATAGCCGCCGGATGAGCCGCTGATCGAGCCGGTGACCGAGTGCAGCTTCCAGATGCCGCCCATGATCTCCCAGGTCGGCGGGAACTCGGAGCCGGCCGGCACGAGGAAGTTGTCCTCGAAGGCGAAGGCGCCGAGCCGCTGCGTGTAGTCGTCCACCTCCGCTTCGGGCGGCTGGTTCTCCGGCGCGTGCCGCAGCTCCAGCGGACCGGCCCAGAGCTCCGGCATGCGCAGTACGGGCTGCTGGTCGACATAGGCATACCAAGCATCTTCGTCGCGCTTGAAGGTGAACCAGCACAGGTTGGTGCCCAGCGCCGGACACGGCCAGGTCGCGATGCGGCCGCTCTTGTCGCGCGGGATCATATCCTTGGGCGTCAGCCGGAACGCGGTATCGCCGCTGCCCAGCGACACCTCGACCCGGCTGTCGTCAGCCGGGTTGCGCAGGTGCACGCGCAACGCGCCCCGTTCCGGTTTGAGGTTCATGGCCGCCAAGGCGCTGCGCTCCGCGACCTCCAGCCGCGGCTCCCAGCCCTCGGGCGCCGCCGCCATGACCGTTCCCCCCAAGATGCCCAGCGTCCCCCAAAAAACAAAAAATCTCTTTTTCACTTCGGACAGTCTAGCAGGTTTTCACGTGCCGGGTAAAGGGGGTGTTCCACCCGGGATCCACAAAAACCCCTTGCCGGTCATAAGGAGCAACGGACGGCAGCGGTGTTTATTGCCGTCTTGCTCGACAGCCGCCCGCCTGCGCCGCTATACTGGCTGCAAACACACGGGGGCGAATCTGCCGTCGTGCATCCGGAGATTTTGCCGTGAGCGAGACCCAAAAACTCTTTCTGATCGATGTCATGCCGCTGCTCTACCGCGGACATTTCGTGTTCCTTAAAACCCCGCGCATGACCAGCACCGGCATCAACACCTCGGCGCTGACCGGTTTCGCCAACATGCTGCTGCAGATCCTGAACGAACAGGCGCCTACGCATGTCGCGCTGGTGCTGGACTCGACCACCCCGACCTTCCGTCATGAGCGCTACCCGCTCTACAAGGCGCAGCGGCAGAAGATGCCCGAAGACCTCGCCGCTGCGATCCCCATGGCGATCGAGCTGGCCGAGGCGCTGCGCCTGCCGATCCTGCGCGTGGACGGCTTCGAGGCGGACGACGTCATGGGCGCGTTGGCCGCCCGCGCCGCCGAGCGGCCCGGCTGGACCACCTACCTGGCGACGCCCGACAAGGATGTGGCGCAGCTCGTCGGCCCCGCCACCTACCTCTTCCGTCCCGGCAAGGCCGCCGCGCCGGCCGAGATCTACGATGTCGAGGCGGTCTGCCGCCACTGGAATCTCACCTCGCCCGCCCAGATGATCGATTACCTCGGCCTGGCCGGCGATGCCTCGGACAACATTCCGGGCATTCCGGGCGTGGGCGAGAAGACCGCCACCGCCCTGCTCGCGCAGTACGGCGACATCGAAACGATCCTGGCGCACGCCGGCGACCTCAAGGGTAAACTGGCCGAGCGGGTCGCGGCCGGCGCGGAGAGCGCCCGCCAAAGCCGTATGCTCGCCGCGATCCGCACCGACGTGCCGGTGCCGGTCGAGCTGGACGAGCTGGCGCGCCGCGAGCCGGACACGGCGCGGCTGCGCGCCGTGCTCACGAAATATGAGCTGTTCGCGCTCGGCAAACGCCTGTTGGGCGACGCTTTCGAAGGCGGCGCGTCAGCCGCAGAGGACGCCTTCAAGACGCTGGCCGACGTGCCGCACGCCTACGTCTGCGCGCAGACCGAGGCGCAACTCGGCGAGCTGCTGCGCGCGCTGGACGAGGCACCGGTCTGGGCGTTCGACACCGAGACCACCGGGCTCGACCCGCGCCACGACCGGCTGGTCGGCCTCTCGTTCGCCACCGCGCCGGGCCGGGCATGGTATGTGCCAGTGCCCGAAGAGCGCGAGTCCTGCCGCGCCCTGCTGCAGCGCTTCGCGCCGCTGTTCGGCGACCCGTTCACCGTCAAGATCGGCCACAACGCCAAGTTCGACCTCACGATCCTGCGCCAGTACGGCGTCGCGCTACGCGGCGAACTTCACGACAGCATGCTCGCCCACTATGTGCTGGACGCCTCCGAGCGCCACGGCATGGACCATCTGGCGCGCCAGTATTTGCATTACACGCCTATCCCTATCACGGCGCTGATCGGCGAAAAGAAGAAGGGCGTCGAGCAGGGCAACATGGGCGACCTGCGGCCCGATGAGATCTGCGACTACGCAGCCGAGGACGCGGACGTGACCCTGCAGCTTGACCGTCTGCTGCGCCGCGAGGCGCAGCAGGCCGGCTGCCTGCGCGCGCTGACCGAGTGCGAGGAGCCGCTGATCCCCGTGCTGCTGGAGATGGAGAGCGAGGGCGTGCGCATCAACGCCGAGGAGCTGCGCGCCTACGGCCGCGAGCTGGACCGCGAACTGCTCCAGCTCGAACTCCGCATCCGCGATCTGGGCGGCGGCAACTTCAATCCCGCGTCGCCCAAGCAGTTGGGCGAGATCCTCTTCGACCACCTGAAGATCGATCCCGACGCGGCGCGCACGCCCTCCGGCCAGTACGCCACCAGCGAAGACGTGCTGGCCAAACTGCAAGACCGGCATCCGATCATCCCGCAGATCCTCGAGTACCGCATGTGCAGCAAACTCAAATCCACCTATGTGGACAAGCTGCCGGCCTGCATCGATCCCGCCACCGGCCGCGTGCACACCTCCTTCGCGCAGGCCCTGACCGAAACCGGCCGGCTCTCCTCGGCCGAGCCCAACCTGCAGAACATCCCGGTCCGCACCGAGCGCGGCCAGCGCATCCGCAACGCCTTCGTCGCGCGCGACAGCGGGCACGTGTTGCTCTCGGCCGACTACTCGCAGATCGAGCTGCGGGTGATGGCGGCGCTCAGCCGCGACGAAGGGATGATCGAGGCGTTCCGGCGCGGCGCGGACATCCACACCGAGACCGCGACGCGCGTGTACGGCGTGCTGCCGGGGCTCGTCACGCCCGAGATGCGCTCGACCTGCAAGATGGTGAACTTCGGCATCATCTACGGCATCTCCGCCTTCGGTCTGAGTCAGCGCCTGAATGTGCCTCGCAAGCAGGCGGCGGAACTGATCGAAACCTACTTCGCGCAGTATCCGGGCGTCAAGGCCTACATGGAGCGCGCCATCGCCGACGCCCGCGAAAAGGGCTACGCGCAGACCCTGCTGGGCCGCCGCCGCTTCCTGCGCGACATCGACTCGCGCAACGCCACCTCGCGCCAGTCGGCCGAGCGCAACGCCATCAACACGCCGGTGCAGGGGACGGCGGCGGATCTAATCAAGCTGGCGATGGTGCGCGTCCACCGCGAGTTGAACGAGCGCCGCCTGGCCACGCGCATGGTGCTGCAGATCCACGACGAACTGCTCTTCGACGTGCCCAAAGATGAGGTCGGCGCCGTGCGTGACCTGGTCAAACAGGCCATGACCACCGTGCTCGACATCGGCGTGCCGCTCGAGGTCAGCGTCGGCGTCGGCGACACCTGGCTCGAAGCGCACTGAGTGTCTACAAATCGACCTCGCGGATGACCGTCGAATCGGTCCCCAGCGGAACCGCCGCTGTGATCCAGGGCAGCGTGCGATGCCGCGGACCCGCTCGCCTTCAACGGGGGATAAGGGCGTTCCACTCTTTAACAAGTTCGGGCAAGCGGCTGATGACTTCCTTGCCGACGAGGACCTCGTCAACATAACCCATGTGAAGCATATCGACGATTCGGCACAGATAGGACTTGCCGCATTCCCACCATGTGAAATACGCGTCAATCATCAAGTAATGTAGCACCTTAATTCCCTCAGAAGCTTCAAGTTCCTCGATCTCCATGCCGTCAAGCAGGGTCTCATAAACACCGTCAGCCACGCGGCTGCCAAAGGTGGTTGTGTAGTAATACTCTTTCACCTCCCATAAGGCGCGGGGGTTTGAGACCGAAGGGAAACCACCATCCATTCTTCGTGCAAAAGTTCTGATAGGTGCGCCTCCGTTAGAGACTGTTGCCAACGCCCTCGGGTCGAAATCGCATGGCGTGCCGTCAGCGTTCGCTTCGATCAGCATATTGATTATGCCTGTGAAATAGGCAGGAGCTTTCTTGGCTCCCTTTTGTTTGTTCATCGGTAACGGGCACTTGGGATGGAGTTCTTTCTTGAGCTTGTTAAACTCGCGTTTTGCCGCTATCGCGTCCATGAGGTTGGGGGCAAAATGTTTGTGCAAAACCTCAGCTCGATAAGTCAAATATGCCACGAGCGTCGACCACATGTTTAGACCGCCGCCCAGTGTCTGATCGAGCATTGTCACATCGAGTTTGAGCCGTACGAAAACAGCTTCGACCTGATCGCGTGTTGGAATGGCCAGCCTTTTTTTCTTGGCATAACCGCACTCCTGTCCGATCAAACGGACCGATGCCCAAAAATATTTCGGAAGTCCAACAAAGCGCATGTCAGGTTTCATGGTGAGGCAAGTACTCCTTCAAGAGCGTATCCGGGGTGATGTTCATGGCGAGGCAGATTGATACAGTTTCAACAAAAGTCAGCATTCGTTCGCCGGACTCATATTTGCTGACGAAGGACTGTGGCACCTTAAGCATTTCCGCCAGTTCCTCCTGTTTGAGGCCCTTGGACATGCGGGTATCACGCAAAATGCGCCGTAGGTGTTGTTCACTGTCAGCATATCTGTTTCGTTTCACGTATCCCATTATAGGATGTAGTTGACCTGTATCCCAAATCAGGATATACTGCGGTCATGAAAGTAAAGGAAGACACGCTTGATATTTTTTATGGGACAGCTTTTCAGCATGTGTCCGAGTTCAAGACACAGCTTCTCAAATGGATTGGAAACAAACAACGGTTCGCCCATGAGATCGCGTCGTTCTTCCCGACTGACATTCGCACGTACCGCGAGCCGTTTTTGGGAAGCGGGGCGGTGCTAGGCGCGTTGCAGCCTCCGAAAGCGGTCGGATCGGATGTATTTACGCCGCTTATCGAGATTTGGCAGACGTTGCAGAGGGATCCCGTGTTGGTCATGAAATGGTATCGCGACCGCTACAACGAATATCACGAACTCGGCAGGCCGGAAGGATACGAACAGATTAAAGCCCGCTATAACGCGCAGCCAAACGGTGCCGACCTTCTGTTCATCTGCCGTTCATGTTACGGGGGTGTCGTTCGCTTCCGCAAGAGGGACGGCTACATATCGACACCGTGTGGGATACATGATCCGATTTCACCCGCGTCGTTCTCCGAGCGCGTGCAGATTTGGAAGCGCCGCACATCAGGGGCCAGCTTCGAGAACTTGGATTTTGAAGCGGCCATGGAAATGGCGGAGGAGGGGGATTTAGTTTACTGTGATCCACCCTACGTCTGTAGCCAAGCCATTCTGTATCAAGGTCAAAACTTCTCACTTCCCCGTCTTATGCAGTCCATAATGGCCTGCAAGAGTCGAGGCGTCCGGGTAGCGCTGAGCATCGACGGAACGAAGAAATCAGGCCGTGTGGATTGCACGCTCGATATTCCAGAGGGCTTGTTTGAGCGTGAGGTGTTCGTTAATTGCGGGCGCAGCATGTTAAGACGGTTTCAGTGCGAAGGAGAAACGCTTGAAGACGAGATCGTTCATGACCGGCTTTTGCTGTCCTACTGACGCTTAGTATGTCCTGTCCGTTCCTCGCTCCCAGACTACCTCTCAGTCCCCCAAGCTGTATCGGTGAAGGTCGTCATCCGAAATGGCACAGGCAGGAACCAAGGTATAGTGCTTCTGATCGATCACACGCACTTGGTCATCACTCAGCGTTAGCTCGAACATCGCAATGCGGTTATCGCTAAGCGCATGGACAGAAACCGGACGGCAGATGAGATTCGGGAAACGTTCTAGGCAGAAAGAGAGGTCTTGCTCCGTTTGAACGACACCGTGCTGGTCCCTGCCGACTTTCGCCTGAACCGGGACAATGAATTGACTGCCCCGACGGTTGAGTCCAACATAAATTTCGTCGATTTCGATCTGCCCAATGCTCTTCACGGTTGTGCGCAGATGGTTTTGAAGAGAGTGTGCGGTAATGCCGAGAAAAAGGTCAATCAATCGGTTATACCGCACTTTTGCCAACAAAGCTTGTTCGTCATCAAGAGCGTTGGCAAGCAGAATTTCAGGGGTCGCGTTCGGCACCTTGATTGCCAACATCGTCTCGTCAGGTTCGATTCGACTCATGCGCGCCTGCTTAAAAAGATAACGCCCCGTACCCGCGCCTTTAATGATCCAAACCATACCCGGGTTGGCTGTCCTTGTGATCGACTCGGGTAATGGAACCCGATAACGGAATGAGTAGAGCACATCACCCAAATTCTTTGGCAATTTGATGCCCAACGCCAAAGCAGTGGCGGAAAGCTCTTCGCGCGCGAAAGGAAACTCGTTCTTCCCCGGCCGGTAGTGCGAGGCAAAAATGCGTTCGATCAGTGCGGCATAACGGTTCTGAGGTTTGTTCATAGGAAAACGCATTTCTATTTTCGTGTTCTTTGTCCGATAACCGAAGCGGGCACGCCAAAGTGTTCGGCGGCCTGACGCATGTTAAGGTTTAGCAGTGAGCCTTCTCCCGGCGTGATCGCGACGGCCGGTTTTGACGGATCAATCCCAAGAGCCTCAATGATTTTTCCAGCTATGGCACGCCCGAGAAGCGGCGGGACACTGTTGCCTATCTGGCGGAAACCGTGCCATTTGGTCGCGTGAAACCGGAACCAATCGGGATACGAGTGCAGGCGGGCAGCCTCGCGCACCGTAATAACACGCGGCAGCGTAGGATGGATCGGTCGCGGCGACGTAAATGCGCCACGCGCACTGTCGGTGCCGGCTCGGAGCGTATTGCACTGACCGGACAGCGACAACTTGAAGAAACGGCTGATTGGCTCCGTCGTGCCAGTATACGCATCGATAAAACGGGCCTTCGACTCCTTCGTGTGAACCGTCCTCAAACTGCATGTCAGCATGCCACAGTCGAACACTCGGGGATAACTAAAATCACCGGGATCGTTCATCAGCCCCCGCAATTTCTTGGCATAGTCTGTCTTGGTTTTCCACACGGCGGGCACGGCATCCGAATCCAATAAAGTCTTGAAGCAGTCAGCATCCGGCAAGTCTCCGATCGCCTCCGCTACGGTTATCTTGCTCGCCTGCGGTACCGGGTAGACTGGCTGAGCCTGATCATTGCGATAAGCCATCAGGAAGAGGCGGAAACGGTTCTGGGGCACCCCGTAATCGGCGGCATTCAACACACGGTAGGGCAAAACGACGTGGTATCCCGCATTTTCTAATGCCGCTATCAATTCTTGAAGAAACTGCACCTGCCTGCCAACAGTCAACCCCTTTACATTCTCGAAAACGCAATATTTCGGATGCAGTTCCTTAACCAATCGGACGAAGTGAGAAACTAGCTTGTTCCGTGGGTCGTCCAACGCCCGCTTCCCGATCATCGAGAAACCCTGACAGGGCGCGCCGCCGAACACCACGTCAATGTCGCGATCTCCGATGCCGCAACGACGGCGAATTACGGCTCCCGTCAAAACCGTCACGTTTCCGCATATCGAGGCTGCATACGGGAAGTTGTACTCATGCGTCGCACAGTGGATCGGATCGATCTCAACACACGCGGCGATATCAAACCCCGCCTCTTCAAAACCCATAGAGAGTCCACCGGCCCCGGCGAACAGGTCAATCCCGATCGGGCGCCCGCTGACAACAGGTGAATATTTCCGCTCGCCCGGCGGCATCACCACTGGCAAGTCTTGGCCGGTCGGCCAAAACATGAACTGCCCCTGAACCAACAAACCGGGATGCGTGTCGGAGGACAGCAGTTGGAACCCTGCCCTCTCGAACTCGGGTTGATACGCTGCTGCATCTTCACGGATACTCTGCGGAAGATCGCTTGCGGAAAGCACACATCCATGATGGTTCTGAGCAAACTCCGACAGTTCTTCTTGGAGCGATTGAACGGTCTTCTTTTTTTGCGAATACGTTGTGGTCTGCCGCTTAGTCATTGCGCCACAAGATTAACATTTCCCGAGTCAGCCTTTCAAACCAGATCACCATAAATCCGACGGGATTATAACCGGGATTGTTGATCGGCCCCCGACAGCGCCTGCGGCGGATGGACGGTGAGGTCGACCGTTTCGCCCTCACTGCCGAAGTAGCCGCCCCAGCCGATCCGGATGGCGGTGACCTGGGTGAGGTCTAGCGCCTTCTGGGTGTTGCCGAAAGCCGCGAACTGGCCGAAGAGCGCATAGGCGCGCGCCGCTCCCGCCACGTTCAGGAAGCGCCCCGTGCGCCCGAGATAGGTGCCTCCGTCAGCCGTTTGAATGAAGACCAGCAACTCGGCGGCCGTGCGCTGGCCTGCCGGGACGGCGGTATCAAGGACCAGGCCTTCATAACCGGAGAGATCGAGCGGCTGCGTGTAGGGGAAGCTGACGAAGAGGTGGGTGTCGACCTGCCCGCGGGTCAGCGTGGCCGGCGCGCGCCAGCCGCCGGCCGCGTCGCCGGACAACTCGGCGCGCACATGGGTGCCCTTGCCGATCGTGGGGCGGCCGGCATCCGGCAGGGGCTTGCAGGTCATCGCGAGGGCGACCGAACCGGCCTGAGCAAGGCGGCGCGGGATGCCGGCCTGCGGCGCGCGGAAAAACATCGCGCCGTACGGCCCGAGACGCAGGGGCACGCGCGTCGCGTCCGCGACCGCGCTCCGGGCGCCGGTCGCCGGGTCCCACTGCTCGCGCACGCCGTCGCCGCAGAAGCGCACGGTGCCGTCCCATGCGGCGTCGCTGTCGTTGATCGCGAAATAAAGGTCGTGACCGTCGATGCGGCGGCGCGTGATCTTGATGGGCGCGCGCGCGTCATCGCAGGCGGCATCGCGCTCCAGCACTGCGTCGATCATCTTCGGAGTCAGCGCGAGCATGCCGAACGGCAGCGCGATGCCCGCGCCGCCGGCGCGGTTGGTGACCACGTTCGGCGGCGTCGTCGCGCCGAACATCTCGCGCGCGATCACCTGCACGGCCGGCGAGGGAGCGTCCGTCTCGCTGTTGGCCGGCAGGGCGCCGACGGCGATGACGGTGCCCCCGCTCTGCCAGAAGCGGTGAACCTTCCGCCAGGCCGCCATCGGCAGGGTGTCGGCCGCCGGCAAGACCAGCACGCGCCAGCGCAGGTCACCGTGGCGCAAGGCATCGCCGTCGACCGTCGCGTCGCACAGCGCGCGGGCGTCCACGTAGCCGAAATCGCGGTTCGCGCTGTAGAGCGCG
>MWEJ01000119.1 GCA_002071025.1 Verrucomicrobia bacterium ADurb.Bin070
TGGCACGACCCAAGCGCCCAGCCCCCGGACGAACCTACCGCCGTCGCACTGCGCCTCACCATCTCCGAACGCTGCGCAGAGACACGCCTCCTCAAGGAGAACTACGCTAAGGCCCTCGAATACTTGGACGGCGTGCCTATGCCGTACGACTGCCGCGTGCCGACACTCGAAGACGAGTGCCTTGAGATCGAGCGCCACGCATGGAGAAAGTTCATCGATGACCTACAGCTCCGGCCGCTCCTCAGCATCAAGGCCAGGGAAACTTTGGACAAGCAGCTCTACCAAAACCGGCGCGGATACGGCGACACCCAGCCGCTCCCTCCGTTCACCGAGGACAACGTCTTCGGCTTCTTCGAGCAGACCTGCGCCAACATCCCGAACCTCATCAAAGAGGCGCTGCGCGAAGTCTTCAAATGGCTCACACCAAGCCCGCGCTGGACAGGGTGCAAGACCAGCAACGAGTTCAAAGTCGGAAACAAAGTCGTTCTCTGCTACGTCGCCCGCAAACGCTACAGCGGCTACTCCGAAGTCAATTACGACTGCCGCGCACAGGTGGACGCCCTCGGCAACGCCATCTCCATGCTGGACGGGAAAGGCGTACGCAAGACCGCCTACTCCGACTCGTGGAACCGCGCATGGGAAAAAGGCGAACAGTACGAGGACGATTACCTGACAGCCAAAGCGTTCCAAAACCAGAACGTCCACCTCACCTTCAAGCGCCCCGACCTCATTGAAAAGATCAACCAGGCCGGAACCGAACCCGTCCTGCAGGAGTCCGGGCGCGAAGAGACCCGAGGATTCTCACACTGACCACACCCAGGCTCCAACCCCCGCCCCAGACCTTGCGCGGGCGGGGGTTGTACGCCGCCAGATAGAAAGGACACACACCATGCACATCGAAACCGACATCACCGGCGAGTTCCACCTCGTCTACAAACGGCGCGGCCAGAAGGAGCCGCACTTCATGATCTCAGGCTGCGGCATCGAGCATCTGGACAAGCGCAAGATCCGCGAATACCTGAACGGATGCGACTGGACAGACCGTGCATGCCCGGCCTGGTCACCGGCCTATATGCGCCCGGACGACTTCATGAAAGACGCGCCATCCCGCAGTCCGCGCCGATGACCCGCCCCCATCCATCCCCTTTTACACTCGTGATTGCGGTCACTCCGCGGCCGCAATAAATCATCAGAAAGGGACAGCACCGTGTCCTACGGCAACCCCGGATTCATGACAGCCACGACAAGCGGCTACTTCACCCACGAACAAATGCGGCAGATGAGACCTGTCGACTACCACCTCCGGCTCAAACTCGCAAACACCCACAACAACAAGAAAGGGAATACATCATGCCCTGCCACACCGAACGCCCCGGATGCCACACCGAGCAACCCTGCGGACTCCGCACCTACCAACACACGCAGCAGAGGGAAAGCGTCGAACGCTTCCACAAAACATGGGAAGCCCTCATGCGTCAGCTCGACCGCATCAACTCCCTCGCCCACCTCCACCACACCCAGAGAACGGAAGGCCAGGAAGCGGTCAGCATCGCCAAGCACCTGCTCGACAGGCTCGGCTCCTATCCAGAACTAGGAGGCGACGCCACATGAAGCGAGCCACCTACATCCGCTGCGAAGGACCGATGCCGAGCTTCACCTACAAGCCGGTGCCGGGCCTTCCGCCCATCTGGAGAGTCTTCCCTGCCGACCACACCAACAAGCCGACAGGGAAGATCTACGAGAAACCGGCATGGCTCGAAGCGCTGCTGCTCATGCGGCGCATAGCGCGGGACAGACACATGCCGTTCGCATCATACGCACAAACCGCAGGCGGGACGTTCAAGCGCTACCCCCCGCCGCTCTACTGAGAGACATGCCATGAACACCGAGAAAGACCTCACCGCGCTTGACGACATTTTTGTCCTGAAAACACTCATGCCGGCAGAACAAGCCGACAAGTTCATCCAGGCATTGAAAACCGCAGGGGCGTACTTCAAACAGACTGTTGTGGAAGACACCATCAAACGTACGATCTCCGCATGGAAAGGACTCCCGTACGCCAACGAGAACAGCCCGACCACGGCCCCGGACAACATCGCCTGGCTGCACTACTACACACCTTCAGAAGACTGGTTCATCACCCGTCGATTCTTCGATATCCGAGACGGCGAGATCCTCTGCAAACCGATGTTCTACGCCGCCATGATAGGAGGACACAAGTACGCA
Source organism: Verrucomicrobia bacterium ADurb.Bin070 (assembly GCA_002071025.1). Lineage (GTDB taxonomy): Bacteria > Verrucomicrobiota > Kiritimatiellia > RFP12 > UBA1067 > DUPH01. Next base: position 2,227 of record MWEJ01000119.1, read on the forward strand.
GATGTCGCCTATGGACACTTCATGCTGGCCGACATTAAGTCCCGCAATGCCCGGCTCAATCTCTACTGGACACCAATGCCGGTATGCGACGCACTCCGAAACATCTGACACAACAACACCGACCCCGGCTGTCACTCCGGGGAGAAAGAAAACCCCATGAGCAACGCATACCTCACCCTCAAAACCAGACAACAAGAAGAGTTCAACGCCTTCCCGATCGAGTTCGCATTCAACATGAAGCAGTTTGAGGAAGCCATGACAGCGCTGGGCCTGACACCTAAAGACACCGACAAAGTCTACAAGATCCCAGGGGGCGGCCTAATACGCAAGACCGACTCGGAAGCACTCCTCACCATGAGCAGAAAACATGCAGACGAACATGCAGCAGCACGCGCCGCCGACACCAACGGCACCGGCTTCATCTACGACATGTTCGAATACGAACTAGCCAACCACGAGTACAGCTACACATACGACCCCGAACCCGCGCTCAATACGCTGGGGCTGACACTCGAAGAAGTTGAAGCCGACCCCATCATGGCTGACGCCTTCAAACGCGCCAAGGCGGCGCAGTTCAAAACAGCCAAGTAGGCTTACACCCGCCCACACAAAAGGGCGGGTTTTTTAATGCTCCGCAAACGTAGCAAAGACACGCACACGCCGACACCACACGCCGAAGAGGGGAGGGGAGGGGAGCCGCCGCAGTCCGCGCCCGCCCCACACCCTCGCCAGCGCGTCCACACTGTGAATGCAGGGCCTCACTCGGGCGGAATACCGCCCTCGTTCGGCTATGCGGCATGGTTAAACCCCCGCGTCCGAGGCAGAGTGACGAAGACCAGCCGCGTGCCACCCCCCCCCGTCAAATAAACGCCAGCCGCCGGAACCGACTCCCCGCTCTTCCGGCCCGCGCCCGACTTGACGGAAGCCCTCGGAATCAGAGGAAGGGATTGTTAGAAGCAAGTTCATGCGGGTCATGTCTTGTTTTTGTGGACGCACCACAGGACGAATACCGCAAGAAGCCCAGCGCCGACAGCAAGCAGACCAACAACTCGCCTCCGCACCGGAAGATCGGCGGGCGTTTCAGTAACGTGAGAGGCACCGGTCTTCCCCGAAACGGTGGCGGGCTGTTGCGGCCCGAACACGGTTGGCTCATTGGTGACGGCAGACGGGGGCGGCAAAGGAAAATCCGGCATGACAAGCCCGTATTTGGCGGGATCGACGCTACAAACTGGAGTGCCGTCCGCATCGAACGACACGGCCATCGTCACAAGTTCGGACGGGATGTTGGTCGCGTCCCCGTATTTGGCGAGCGCCTGTTTCAGCAGATCGTAGACATAGGCGGCTTGCGGGCCGGTGTTGGCAACAGAGGGCAGGAAGGGCGGCTCGTTGGTGGACCAGCAATAGTACCGGGTCTGTAAGAAAGATAACAAGTTTGAGCCTGCGACGCGCGCTTGCAGAACCCGGTGACTTTCCAATGCTGATTGTTTTGCATAATCCAGCTTGCTAGGAAGTTGGGCATATTTTTCAAGCAATGCCAGGTCGTCGGAATTCCCCTTCTGCGAAAGATAAAGCAAACAGTATGCCGCAGATTGCCAGTCCGGATTTTCACTTTTGACAGCCAGAAATTCCCGTGTCAAACGCATCATATCCGCATGCCCCGTTGAGCACATATTGACACCGTCGATCTTGCTGACATATGAGATAAGAACCTGATAGCTCCAGTTATTATACGGAGGGAAGTCTGCATCTTCCAGAAACCGCTTGAACGCCCGAAAATCCTGATACCCGACAGTCTGCAAATCTTCCTGATGTTGTTTCCAGCGAGCCTCATTGAACCAAGTACATTCAGCATTAAACAATCGCAGAACCCGCGCCATGGACGGGTCTTTATGCGGATAACCGATTTCTCCTTTTGCGGTCGGAGAAAACAAGACAAAGCTCAACAACACAGCCAACGGTATCGTTTTCATTGCACATGGTCTCCTGATCGCACGGTTTGGGTTTGCTCGGCAAATAATCGTTTGGAACTACATACATCTGTGAAAGGCGATGCGGATGAAAACATGAGATTGCATTTCTCTGATACATGGTTTCGGATGCCGAGTACATGACACAGTTCGTGTGCGGAAACAAATGCCTCTATCTGGTTGGCCGAAATTATACAATGATCCGTATAAGCACTGTCGATTGGATACACGAATCTGTATTTTGCGGTCGCAAGTCCGGCGATCTGGTAATCCGGATCGTCCCTAACGCAGGGGACAAAGATCAGGCAACGGTTGCTGGTACCGTTCGTGACTGCGGCCAAAGCACCGTGAACGACCGAACGAGCCTCCTGCGTGAGCTGAAACGGATTGTTTGTCGCCACAACATACCATTGCTCGACATCCACCTGCGGCGGCGCGTCGAAGAAAACAAGCGATCCCATCTCCACGGTGATATTGGCCTGCGCGAACCGTTCTTTAGCCAGTGTGACCTGCGCGAGCGCGGTCAGCGTGTCGATGCAGGCGACGCCATTGGTCCGCATGATCGCCACATCGACGCCCACGGACTTGACGTCCACCCCGATTGAAACGCTTACCGTGTTGGTCTGCCCCCATCCATCAATGTAAGAGGCGCACACGCTGCCCGACAGTTGCGACAGGAACAGCCGGTCGGGCGAGTCCGGCGCAACGCCGTACGCGGCCGCGTCGAAGACCGCGTCATACCAGTCCGATACCAGCAGCAGGTTCGTAGACATGAAGACGCCCGGCGAGACACGGGGAAGCGTCATCACGCGCGCTGCCGCATCATATTCGGAGTCCGGGCTTTCGGCCCAAAGGGTAACCTCAATCGATTCGGCGTCCGCACGATATTCGTCGGTCACACGGACGCGGAAGCGATCCGTGTCAGTACTTATGAACTCACTCTGGCGAAACACAGCGTTTGTCACTGTATAATTCCCCACCTGAACGCATGCGTTGGAAAACGCATTTTCCCATTTCGCTACTTGCAGTCTATTCGTGGCGACCGTGCCATTCACCAAGAAATCAACCGACCTGGCGTAAGCCTTGATCTCCACCTGCGTCTCGCACTCGAAACCCGCCGCATCGCCCGTGCCCTTGAACGAGACCGCCAGCACGGCCTCGCCGGGACCGTCCGCCTGAACCAGGACGGTCTCGGCGGTGGAGCCGGGCGGGAAAGCGACGGCGTTGCTCTCGCCGCCGCGCACGGTTACGTTGCCGTACCGGGCGACGATATTGGACGGGCCGTCGACGGCGAGCGTGTACACGCCCGGCAGCGCGACGTCGTTGAAGACCTTGAGCGGGAAGGCGTTGGTTCCCGCCGGGATCAGCCACTTCCTGTCCCAGTCGGCCGCCAGCGCGGCGGCGTCCGCAGAGCCGACCGATCCGTCGAGATCCAGATCCGGCTGGAGGTCGAGTGAAAGCACCGTGAAGCGGTCGACCTCATAGAAGGTGGCCGGCAGCGACGGGAAATGCCGGGAGAAACTCACGGAGCGGTCGTAGGGCGCCGAGCTGGGCGTGAGCCCGGTGACGGCGACCACGCCCGGGCCGGGCAGCGGCCCCAACGAAAGCGGGACGGTGCCGCCGCCTTCGAAAGGCCTGAACGCGGCCGTCAGCCCGGCCGCGCCCTCGTAGACGACGGGTTCGGAACTCTGGGGTTCCCCGGCGGCGGTGGGGTTGTGCTCCGGGCAGTCGCAGCAGCCGCAATGGTCCAACCACTTGAAGGTCTCCTCTTTGCGGTGCCAGTGATCAACCACCCATTCACAGTCGGAGCAGCCGGAATCGTGGCCGCAGTCGTCGGGATCGTTCGGGGGCGTTCCCTGTCCGGCATGCCCCGACGGCCAGGGGCTGAGTGTGGCGTAGCCGTCCGGCCACGCCGCAGGACGGCGCGGCACCGGCAGCGTGAAAAACGTGTTGGTGCCGTCGACGGGAGGAATGTAGCCGCGTCCGGCGGCGGGGCATCGGTCTTCGTTCTCCGACCTGCCGGTCAGCCCGCACCACCAGATCGTGTGACCGTTGAGGGCCGTGTGCCTCTGGCAGTAGCCGCAGCCGCATGCCGTGCCCGCGGGCCAGCCGTCGGCGGCGGACCTCGCCCCGGCGCCGGCCGCCGCCCGGGCGGGGGCGGCCGCGTCCAGACCGTCGGGCAAGAAGGTGACCGAGACTGCCTGTGCCGATCCGCCGCCGTCGGGAGACACCGTGAATTCTGGCGCGTTGGTCACGACAGTCGTGTTGCCGTATGTCCACACATACTGTCCGGAAAGGCCTGCGGCGCAGCCGACGGCGCGGAAGGTGACCGGCGCACCGTGGAAACAGACGTAAGAGGGTTCTATCGAGAAAAACGGCACGGCAATGGTGCCTTCCGGAGTGGCCGTGTGAGACAGCGGGGGCATGACCGGTTCCGGAGGGGGCGGCTGGATGAAGAAACCGTACTCGTCCGCCGAGACCGTGTAATCAACCTCGACACCGCGCGGGGCGCAGAGCCGCACGGCCTTGGCCGTTTCCTTGTCCAGCCACAGCGTCCATGAGCCGGGGTCGCGCATGACGAGGGGCGTACCGCCGATCCACAGCACCGCGCCGGGAGCGATGACAGGGGCGTTCAGCGTGACCGTGACCGCGAACAGGTTATAGTCGTACGGGAACCCCGACGCGCCGCATGTCCCGTTTGTGGGCAGCGCGTGATGGACGTGGAAGAGCCAGGTGTTGGAGCAGCAGTTCATTATCGTGTCAGGATCGTCCGGCGTCAGCGGATCGGGGTCGGTGGAGTCCGCCGCGAGATCGCCGTCGGTGTCGGGGTCGAGCGGGCCGGTGCCCAGGATCAGTTCGTCGGCGTCCTCCAGCCCGTCGCCGTCTGTGTCGGTCATCGACGGGCAGGTGCCGTGGGCCATCACCTCGTCATACGTGGAGACGCCGTCGCCGTCGTGGTCGCTGACGCTGGGATCCAGCAGGCTGAAGGCCCGCCACCGCAGCTCAAGGCCGTTCGCGAGCTTGCCCGTGTCGTTGAAGGCATAGGTCTCGCCGCCGCCGCTGTGCTGCGCCCCGACAACGAAGTTCGTGAGCGCCGGCGCATTTGTGAAGGCGTACCGGTAGGTGAAGTCGCCGTTCCGGAACAGCTCGGCCTGGAACGTGACCGGCGAGTTCGTGTCGCGGCCTGCGTAGACGTCCTGCCAGGTGAAGAGCAGACTGTTGGAGGGAGTGGCCGCGTGCCAGAACCGGCCCTGCGGGGGAACGGTGCCGAGACTGGCCTGAAGCGGCGCGAGGAAACTCAGCCTGTCGCCGTCCGGAAGTTCCGCCGCGCGGGGCGAGCCCTTGGGCGTGCCGAAGGACAGCGTGCCGCTGCTGGACACGTGCGCGCCTTCGACGGCGTTCGTTCCGAGTACGAAGGACCAGTTGGTGGCGGGCAGCCAGAACGTATCCTCCGCCACGCCGTGACGTGTCCACGGGAAGTGAGCCACCGCGTTCGACGGCACGTCCAACCAAGGGACCGTATGGGTGGCCGCGCCCACCAGCGCGAACCCGGCCAGATACTGGTTCGTCGACAGGCGCTGCGGCTCCCCGCCCCCCGTCACAGACATCCGGGCCGCGCCCCCGGTCATGACCGTGTTTGCGGTTCCGCCGGACTGCGCCTGCGACTGCATGTTCGTCGGCTTGGTGCCGCCGACGTATACCGCGCAGAGGACGAGCGCGGCGATGAAGGTCGCCTCGGCCCCGCCGAGAGCAGCATACCGCCGCCAGAGCTCTCGAAGCGTACCGGCTAGGGTCGGCAGCAGCCAGGCGGCGAGGGTCAGACCGCACATAAACACGGCGAGGAAGGTTTGCGCTTCAAAGTTCATGGGGGCTTACCTATCTGATTAAGATGCTGGCCCCGTCGGAGGCGAACACGGCCTTGATGCTCTCCCCGGGGGTGTCCGCCCCCCTCGCGGTCACACGCAGATGCGTCCACAGACTGGGGTTCAGCCAGTCAGGGAAGGGTGTCAGGGCAAGGCCGGGAAAGGCGAACGCGGTGCCGCCGTCCATAAAGACGGGCGGTTGCGGCACCCCCCGGGCGGACACGCGGATGATGGCCGTCAGCGTGACGGCGCCTTCCGGGGCGGCGGGGGAGAATGAATAGCGCTCACGCAATCCCTGCGGCCGGATGAACCACTCGCCGCACTCCCAGCCGATGACGAAATCGGTCTCCCCCGCGTCGAGGGAACCGTCGGCGGGGGCGGTGTCGCGGCCGAAGGCGGCCTGCACGTTGTTGGAGGGGGTGGCCTCGAAGGTCATTTCCAGCCGGAACGTGCGCAGGTCGTTCGTCCGGCCCGCGGGCAGGGCCGCGTCCGCCGAGATCTCGCGGTCGGCGAATGCGGGTTCGGGCATGCGGGCAACTTCGAGCGTCACGGCATGGGCATAATGCGAAAGCAGCAGAACGGCGAGAAGCCGGCATCGGCACATGATCGTCTCCCTTTCGGTTTATATTCGCACCATACACCCGTCAGCGCGGATGCGTCAACCTTGAAACGGCAACAAAGCGGGACGCTGAATTTCGGATCTTCCCGTAATGCTGAAAAACGGCGCGTCCGCACAACCAGAACCCGACTTCGCCAGCCGCTCCCCGGCCAACGGTCTCCCCGCCACCCGGCCAAACACACCAAGGCCAACGGCCTCACTCGCCGGAATACCGGCTCGTTCGGCAACGCGGCATGGCTACCCTCGTCGGCACGTCCACGAGGCGAGTGCAGGGCCTCACTCGGTCGGATACCGGCTCGTTCGGCAACGTGGCATGGCTACCCTCGTCGGCGTGTCCACGGGGCGAGTGCAGGGCCTCACTCGGTCGGAATACCGACCTCGTTCGGCTACGCGGCATGGCTACCCCGCCGCCGCACACGCACTGCCCGCGCCAACATCCGACGGAGGGGGGCGACCACCGGGCGCTCCCGCGCTCGACTTTCGTCTCGCTTCCCCGCGCCCTACGCCACAGCACGGCTCGGGCAAGGGGGCTTTGCCCCCTCGACCCCCACAAGGAGGCGTCGCCCCCTTGACCCGGACTTCCTGCCCGCCTTGGGGGCCGGTCAGGAAG
>MWEJ01000120.1 GCA_002071025.1 Verrucomicrobia bacterium ADurb.Bin070
GGTGGGCTTGATCCGCAGCACGTCCGCTGATCGTATCCATGAGGAACGGGCCGAATATGAGACCGACGACCGGCGGTTAGCGGATTAGGATTACGATTAAGATTAAGATTACGATTAAGCAGGGTATCCACCAACAGAACTGCCATGCGCCCCAGCCCTGCCCTGGGCACGATGAACCGTTGCCAAGCCGGCGCAACAGTCTGTATACTGTAACGCTATGATGAACAAAACATGGAAGCAAGCGTTGGCTGCGGTTGCGGCCGTTTTCGCCGTGACGGCTGTGTGGGCCGCCGAAGTGGCCGTGCCGGCGGCACAGTCACAGCAGAAGGATTTCGTGACGTTCCGCCCGCCGCCGAACGAGGCGCGCATGGTGGCCGACGGATTCCTCTGGGTGGAGGCCGAGGATTTTACAGAGTACGGCGCATGGAAGCTGGACACCCAGTTCATCCACAAGATGGGGTCGGCCTATCTGATCGCGTGCGGCGTCGGCACGCCGATCGGCGAGGCCTCCACCGAGGTGAGCCTGCCGCAGGCCGGCACCTACCGCGTCTGGGTGCGCACAAAGAACTGGCTGACGCAGTATTCGCCCGGCACATTCGCGGTGGCTGTCAACGGCCGGCGCGCCGCGCTGACGCTCGGCGCGTCGCAGCAGCCCGGATGGATCTGGGAACGGGCCGGCGACTTTGAGCTGGCGGCCGGGCGGACGCGCCTGGCGCTGGTCGATCTCTCCGGCGCGTTCGCGCGCTGCGATGCCCTGTTGCTGACCCGCGACCTCGCCTATGAGCCGCCGGTCGAGGCGGAGGCGTGCCGACGCGAGCGGGCGCGGCTGACCGGCCTTCCGACAGAGAGCCGCGACGAGGGCGATTTCGACGTGATCGTCGTGGGCGCAGGCACGGCGGGTTGCGGCGCGGCAGTCGCTGCGGCGCGCAACGGGGCGCGCACCGCTCTGGTGCATGACCGGCCGGTACTGGGCGGCAACGCCAGCGACGAGCTGGGCGTGCCGACCTGCGGCGCGAGCGTCTCGCACCCGAACGCGCGCGAGGGCGGCCTGAACGAAGAGGTTAATCTCTGGCGCGGCAAACTCAACAGCGGGCGCTACAGCGCGGCGTTCGCGAAACAGATGGAAGGCGAGAAGAATCTGACGCTCTTCAATAACCGCCGCGTGCTCGGCGTGGAGATGCGCGACCCGCGCACGATCGACGCCGTGCTCGCGACCGACACGCTGACCCACCGCGCCAGCCGTTTTCGCGCCAGGCTGTTCATCGACTGCACCGGTGACGGCTGGGTGGGCTACTATGCCGGCGCGCAGTACCGGTTCGGCCGCGAATCGCGCGACGAGTTCGGCGAGTCCGCCGCGCCGGAAAGGGCGGACCGCATCACCATGAGCGGCTGCATCATGGGCAACTACGCACTCGGCTATCGCGCCGTCGACACCGGACAGCCGCAGGCGTACGCGCCGCCGCCGTGGGCCACCCGGCTGCCTCCGCCCGAAGCGTTCCATCGTTTTCCCAAAGGCTTTGCCGGCGGGCAGTGGTGGCTGGAACACCCCGGCGACATTGACGACCTCGAAGATCCCGAACACGCGCGCGATGAATTGATCCGCATCTCCTTCGCTTACTGGGGCTGGATCAAGAACCACTGGGAGCATAAAACGCGCGCCCGCACCTACGCCTTGTCGTACGTGCCTTACATGGACGCACGGCGCGAGACGCGGCGTTTGGTCGGCGACTATATCCTCAAGCAGCAGGACGCCGAGCAGGGCGTGATGTTTCCGGACCGCATTTCCTACGGCGGTTGGAGCCTGGACGTCCACAATCCGCGCGGCATCCATTCCGGCAAGGAGGGGCCGTATGACTTTGACGGCCGCGTGCCGATCTACAGCATTCCCTACCGCACGCTGTACTCCACGAATATCGTCAACCTGCTGTTCGCCGGCCGTTGCATGAGCGTCACGCACATCGCGCTGGGCACCGTGCGTGTCGAGGCCACGCTCTCGACCGCCGGACAGGCGGCGGGCACCGCCGCCGCGCTGGCGATCCGGCACCGCGCCACGCCGCGCGAAGTCGGACAGCGCTACATCGGCGAGTTGCAACAGCAGTTGCTCAAGGACGACCAGTACATCCCGGAACTCAAGAACGAGGACCCGGCCGACCTCGCGCGCGGCGCGACGGTCACCGCGTCCAGCACGCAGCGCTTCTCCGAATTCACGCGCAAGCAGGTGAAGACCGATGACGAGCACGCGCTGAACATGCCGCGCGCGGTGATGTTCCCGCGCGGCCTGACCGAGCGGCTCGGCACCGTGCAGCTCTGCCTGATCTCCACGAACGTGGATCCGGTGGAGGTAACGCTGCATGTGCGCGGCGCGGACGCTGCGGACGATTTCTCCGCGTCGAAAGATCTGGCTGCCGTCACGGCCAAGGTGCCGGCGCGACGGCGCGCGTACGTGGCGTTCAAGGTGGATTGTCCCGTGTCGCAGCCGTACGTCTGGCTGTGGCTGCCCCGGACGCCGGGCGTTTCCTGGGCGTTGGTCGCCAGTGGCATGCCTGAGGGGTGCCGCGCGTACGGCGGCGGCGACACGCGGCCGTGGACCGTCGTCAAGGGCCAGCAGTACGCTTTCTTCACCGAGCCGGGACTCCGCTTCGCCACCGACCACCGACCTGAGAATGTCATCGATGGCGTATCGCGCATCGTCGGAAAAGAGAGCCACCTCTGGTCGTCGGACCCGCAGCAGCCGCTGCCGCAATGGCTGGAGCTGGACTTCGGCAAGCCGGTGACGTTCAATGCCGTTCGACTGACGTTCGACACCGACCTTAACCCCAAGTTTCCGGTGCGCCCGGTGGTGCCGCAGTGCGTGAAAGCTTACCGGCTCGCCGTGCTGGAGAGCGGGAAGTGGATCGATGTGGCGACGGTGAGCGACAACTTCCTGCGCCACCGCGTGCACCGGTTTGCCGCGCGCAGCGCGTCAAAACTGCGCCTGCTGGTGGAGGCGACGAACGGCGAGCCTTCCGCCCGCGTGTTCGAGGTTCGCGTCTACCGCGAGTGATGATGACGCGCGTCGCGCGTCTGCTGCCGTCGTGTCCGGCGTGCGCTCAGCCTGCGGGATGGTCCGCCAGGCGGATGAAATCAAAGGCGGGCTCCTCGTAGGGATGCGCGGCGCGCAACGCGGCCGTCACCGCCGCGATCGCGTCATCGGCGCAGAGCATCTCCACACGGTATTCGGGCAGCCGCTCCTCGCGGCCGTGCGCGCCGATGAACGGCTCGCTGCCTGGCAGCGGGCGGAACTGCCCCTGTCCCAGCACCTGCCAGCAGCAGCGGTCATAGGCGGCGTACCGTCCCGCGCCGGCAGCGAAGAGCGCCGCCTTCAACGCTTCGAGATGCGACTCGGGGACATATACCGTCAGCTTGTGCATCACTTCTCGACCATGTCTTTGACGGCCTGCAGGAACTGGTTGACGTCCGCGAAGCGCCGGTAGACCGAGGCGAACCGGATATAGGCCACATCGTCGATGCGGTGCAGGCGCGTCATCACAGCCTGTCCGATCTGTTCGGTCGTCACTTCACTCTCGCCCTCAAAGCTTTCAATCACCTGATCAACCAGATCGTGGATCTGATCCGCGCTCACGGGACGTTTTTCGCAGGCGCGCATCAGGCCTCGCTCCAATTTCAGCCGGCTGAACTCCTCGCGTCGACCGTCGCGCTTGACGACACGCAACTCGTCCTTCACGATCTCCTCATAGGTCGTGAAGCGGTGCTCGCACGCGAGACACTGCCGCCGCCGCCGGATGGACGCACCTTCGCGCGCCGCACGGCTATCCAAGACCTTGTCATCCAGGTGTCCGCATTTTGGGCAACGCATAAGAAGTTAGGAGTTAGGAATGAGGAGTTTGGAGTCGTTAGGGAGGAAGGAGAAAGGAAGAAGGAAGGGGGTGGGGGAGGTTGGGTCACGCGCCGGTCACGGCCATGGTGCGGTCGATGATGGTGTTGACCGTCAGGTCTTTCAGCATGCAGTTCTGGGGAATATCGAGATTGGCGACATGGTCGAGCTGCGCCTCCGGCAGATCCATGCCGTAGACCAGCGCCTGAATGTCGCGTGTGGTCGGCAGGCGCCGCAGCATGGCCACCACCTCGTCGGCGCTCATGCCCTCCAGTTCCAGGCGCATCACAACCGCATGCGGCTTGACCGTGACGCACGCCTCCAGCGCTTCGGTGCCGGTGGCGACGGCCTTCACTTCAAAGCCGGCCTGCACGAACTCAACCTCCAGCGTCTGCCGCAAAGCGGGATCGCTTTCCGCGATCACCAGACGCCGCAACGCCGCCGAACCGGCAGCGGGATACCCGGCGTTTGCCGTCTCGAAGAGAATGCGGCTGACCTCCATCAGCAAGTCCGGTGGGTCACACGGTTTGGCCAGGAACCCCGCGATCTGTTTGTCCGCAAAATACTCGGCCATCGACGCGCGCGCGGTGAGCACCAGAACCGGGTAGAGCGTATGGCCGTCAGGCTGGGTGATGCGGTCCAGAAAACCCGTGCCGCCCATGCCGGGCATGCCCATGTCGAGGATGATCAGGTCGGGCTGGAAGGGGCGCATTTTGACCAGCGCGTCTTCACCGCTCACGGCACACAGCACCTCGTAGCCTTCGAACGACAGGAAATCGCCCAGTGTTTCGAGCAGGCTCTGGTCGTCATCGACCAGCAACAGCTTTCGTTTGTTCAATTCCATATGCGGGTCATTTTATCCCGTCTTCCGGCGAGATACAAGGGGGGATGCCAGCAATTCTGAATATGTCGCCGCCGGCATCTCTGGCTTTCGTTGCGCATGGCTCTTTGCTACGATGCCCCCGTGTATCACATTTGGAGATGAAGCTATGCGACTTTTCCTCGGATGTCTCTGTTGGCTATCTTTCTGTGCGGCCTCGGCGCAGACCGCGCCCGACGCCTCGGCCGCCCTGCCGGCTGAGGCCGCCCGCCTGAATGCGGCGTACCGGGCGGGGCTCGAGACGATTGCCAAAGACTACGACGCCTCGCTTCTGCCGCTCGCGGAGAACTATGTCCTGGAGCTGCGGCGTCTCTCGACACGGATGAAGGAGGCGAAAGACGCGGCCGGCATGGAGGCGGTGCGCAAAGAAGCCGGCCGTTTCATGCAGGCGCTCGCGGCCGAGCCGGATGCCTTTGAGACCGTTCCGGAGTTGACCGCCGACAATGTGGTGGAGACGCCTGAAGCGCTGCGCCTGATCCAAGAGGCCTATGCGGCGCGCCGCGCGGCGAACGATCTGGCAAGAAACGAGAAGGTGGTCGCGCTCAGCGAGAAATATCTGGGCGGGCTGGAACTGCTCCAGGCACGCTACACCGCAGACGGCAAGGCCGCCGAGGCGGCCGCCGCCAAAAAAGAGGCGACGCGCCTGCGCGTGGCGATGCAGCGCAAAGATTTCGCCACGCGCGCCGTACAGGATGCCGGACTCACGGTGCGCTTCATGCCCTCTGTTCCGGATGTGGCCGCCATCAAAGAGAAGCTTGAGACCGCGCCGGCCGGCGGCCCCCGCAATCTGACCGCGCTCGCCCTCAATGAACTCGCTCCCGCCATCCAGGCCTTCTTGATGAAGCCGTTGGATTACGACAGGGAGTGGCCGCCGGAAATCACCAAGTGGAGCTACGAGGGTACAGGCAACTACGCCCACGATTTCGCGCTCTACAAACAGCCTGGACAGCCCGACGAGCTGGGCATTTTCGCCTATCCCAAAACATTGCGGGCCTATGTGCGCGGCACGATCAACTACAGCACCAAGAATTTTGATAACAAAGCGTTGAGCTGGATGGGCAAGGCGATGTCGTTCCGGCTCAATGACAGCCGCGACCTGGCCTGCAAGGTCGTGTTCCGCACGCAGCGTCCCGCGCTCAGCGAGGCGGGCGGTCCCGCCGGTTGCGTCGCCGTCTACAGCATTGACGAGGGTAACCGCCTGATCGCCTCCATGTCTGTGCCCATGCTGAGCGAGGAGACCGCCCTCCGCATGGCCAAGCACTACTCCTATAACCGCATGAATATTGTCTGGGACGGAACCAAGCGTAAACGCGGCTTCACCATCCCCGACCACATGCCGATGCGGGTCGTGGCCGGCATCGCCGGCTTCGCGCCGGGCGAGCAGGTGGACGCCACCATCGAGGTGCTGCCCTGCGGCCCGCTCGGTGACATGTGGTGAATCGCGCGACGGACCATTACGCCGAAGCAATCTTGCCTGTTTTCCCTTTTACGTTCCTGCCGGTCATGCTATCGTTTCAAACGCGATGGCGAGTAAAGGCGTTAAAGTTTACTACAGGAACATGCGGCGGCCGGTCGAGTGGTTTCTTGTTTGGCTGGGTCAGCGCATCATTCCGCCTCTTTCCGTGCACGGAATGCTGAGGCTTTCACGGTGGATCGGCGACACCGCGTACGCCTTCGACTGCTGCGGCAAGGCTGTCGCGGCGGCCAACCTGCGTCTGATGTTCGGCGCGCGCCTGACACCCGCCCGCGAGCGCGCGCTGGTGCGCCGTTCATACCGCAACATGGCGCGTGTGCTGGTCAACATCTTCTGGATGTCGCGCGACACGCTCGCCCGCATCCGGGACCAGGTGACGTTCTCCCCTGCGGTGCTCGACGCGCTGCGTGTCCACCAGCCGGCCATCACCGTCAGCGCTCACTTCGGTAACTGGGAAATCCTCTCACAGGCCGCCGTGGCCAGTGGCATCCCCATGATGTCGGTCGCCAAACGGATCGGTTCGCCTGAGATGACCGACCGCCTGACCGCCTTGCGCGCCACGATCGGACAGCAGATTGTGCCGGCCGAAGGCGCCCTGCGCCACTTGATTCACGCGCTCAAACACGGCATAAGCATCGGGCTGCTGATCGACCAGCACACACACGTCTGGGAGGGCGGCGCCTGGGTCAACCTGTTCGGCGTGCCGGCCGGTGTTTCCCGGACCCCCTCCGCGCTGTCGCGGAAACAGAAGGTGCCGATCATCTTTGCCTGGTCGCGTCCGCTCAAAGACGGTCGGTATCGTATCGAACCGGGCGAGATTTTTCTGCCCGACTCCGCGCAGGACGATCAGGCCCGTACGCAGCAGCTCGTCGAGGCCTTCGAGCGCGTGATCCGGCGCCATCCGTCGCTGTGGTGCCTCAACTACCGGCGCTGGAAATACATCCGGCCCGGCGACGCCGCCGCGCGTTATCCCTTTTACGCGCGCCCGTCACGCCGCGCAGAGACGGTCGACGAGAACTGGAGGGCGAACCTGCGGTGAGCCGCACGCGAGCGCGGCGCGCGGCACACGGGAGGAAAATGGAGGGTCATGCCATGGTTCGTTCCTGCCAGAAAGAGTATCCACGGAGAAAACATCCCGCGCATATGGTGCCGGTCGAGCGGCAGAATCGAAACATCCTGCTTTTTGTTACGTGTGCCATCCATCCGCGCGGCCATTTTCTGGCGACGCCCGATTTCCATGCTGTTTTTCTTGATGCGTGCCGTCGTGCGGACGCATGGCGTACCGGACGGTATGTGATCATGCCCGATCATGTCCATTTTTTTTGTACACCTGCCCGATTCCCTGCGGTTGCCCTGCGCGCATGGTTAAGGTTCTTGAAAGAACGCATCACAAAGCAGCTTGGCGCAACCCATCAGTCAGCCGGGAAACCGTGGCGATGGCAGGCGGATGCCTGGGACACTCAAATCCGCGACGGCGAGCACTATCATGAAAAATGGCTGTATGTCCTCAACAATCCCGTACGAGCCGGACTCGTGGGAAAACCCGATCAGTGGCCTTTCCAAGGCGAAGTGAATACGTTGGAATTATAGTCGGCGGACGGGAACTGGAGGGCGAACCTGCGGTGAGCCGCACGCGAACGCGGCGCGCGGCACACGGTACGGCGGCTCGGCACAGCCTCGCCCTCCAGCGCGTGCGGCACGGCGGCGCATCTGCCCGCCTCACCGCAGCCAGAGCATGGTGCCTGTTTCCGCGCGGAGCTGCGCCCGCTTGTTGGGCCAGTCATAATACACGAACCACGGTGCCGGCAGAACCGAACCGCTGAAGCCCGAGATCAGACCGCCGCCCCACGTGGCGATCGTGTAGTGCTTCGACTTGTCCAGCGCCTCGGGATTTGCAACGCCGACCACCAAGCCTTCCAGCGCGAGATCGCCGTCGGCGTGCAGCCGGCCGCCCGCGTCGTCCGGCGTCACGCCGAAGAGCACCTCGCCCATGTCCGGCAGCGCGGCATAGGCGCCGCGCACAAGACGCCCCTGCAACACGCGCGTCGGCCCGGCATAGGTGTTGTTGCCCGAGAGCGTCAGCGTGCCGGTTCCCGTCTTGTTCAGGCCGCCGTCGCCCGTCAGGTTGCCGGAGACCGTGATCTCCCAGCCCGCCGGATCAAAATGGATAGCCTCCGCTCCGACTCCGTTCAAGGCCGCGTCCAAAAACACCGTAACGTTCGTCACGGCTCGGATCGTGCCGCCCGCGCCGCCGAGTTCGACCAGATACGGTCCTCCGGCATCAACCGCGATTCCGTTGGAGATCGCCAAGTCCGAACCGGTGAGCGACCCCAGATTCAGCGTGCCGCCCGCCACCGTCAGGCGGCCGTACCCGCCCCCACCCGTCCGCTCGTTGAGCATCACGCGCTTGGCGAACACCTCGCCGCCCGTCATGTTGAACCATCCGATGCCGTCGGTCGCGCAACCGAGATCGTAATCCTGCCCGACGATCAGCGTGCCGCCCATCATGTTGTAGAAACTGCGCGTCTGCGGATAGTGGCCGAGCCGCACGCCGTTGCCCTCCGCCGTCGTGCCGGTCGTGCGCACGATGCCGCCGGCCTGATTCAAGATGCCGGTCATGGTCCCGCCGGATAGATCGCCGCCGTTGCCGAACGTCATGGATTTGACCTGCAGCAGGCAGCCGTCGGTGACGGTAAAAGTCGCCACGACATTCGTGAGCTTGACGGCATAGGAGTTGTACGAATCCATGCTGCCGTAGCCCACATTGTCGCGGTTGCCGATGGTCAGTTCATTGTATACGCAGAACGCCGCGCCGTTCGTCAACGTGATCGCGCCATGCGCCAGATGCCAAGTGCCGTTCGACGAGAAGCAGTCGCTGACGGCCAAGTCCAACCCGTAGCGGAGATTGACGGTCCCGCTGCCGAAAAAGCCGTTCGAGCAGACGAGCGAACCGCCGCGGTCGAGGTACAGCGTGCCGTTGTTCGTGATGTCGCCGCGGCCGAACCAGCCCGCCAGCCCGTTCGTGCGCCCCACATACAACGCG
>MWEJ01000121.1 GCA_002071025.1 Verrucomicrobia bacterium ADurb.Bin070
TCGTTCAGCGCGGCGTTCCACGGCGGAGGGAAGTCGGCGTCGAAAGCGCTGCGCTGGTTGCCGAGCCGCGACCCCTCGGCCACGAGCACGAGACCGGGTTTCACGCCTTTGACAGCCTGACGCGCCAACTCCCACGTTTCGAGCGGCAGGCGGTCGGCACCCGACACCACCCAGCCGTCGGCCGGCGAGCCGACCCAGCGCGGCACGAGGTTCGTGATGACGAAAAGCCCGTCCTCGCCGGACGTTTTGGGACAGACGCAGGGTGCCAACGCCTTCAACCCGGCGGCGTGCGCGGCGGCGGTGAACGCCGCCACCTGCGCCGGTGTCGCCGACGCCTCCTGCATCCGCACGATGGTCACACCGCTCGCCGCGAGGGCGGGCATGTTCGCCGTGCCCGCCGCCGGGACCTGCGCGACAACACCTTTTTCCAGCCACACCGGAACGTCTCGAGCCGCCAGCGTCAGCGCCGTGCACGCGGTCGCAACCATGAGTTTTTTCATGATTACCATCGTATCACACGCCGCCCAAACAACTTGCGGATTTGCGCATAAAAAACATCTTTTTTGCGCAGCGTTCGCGTGGAGACCCGCATGCTCATCGTGTACGGGTACGTGACCGGGAACGAGAAAGACGAGGGCCGACACGCTTATCTTGATGGCGGTTATCACCGCTTGTCGCAATGTGTCAGGATCCGGCCCGATGTGCGCAGTGGCGGAGGGGGAGGGATTCGAACCCCCGGTACCTTGCGGCACGCCGGTTTTCAAGACCGGTTCTTTCAACCACTCAGACACCCCTCCAAGAAACGTGGGCACAGTATAGGCGAAACGGGCTGGACAATTCAAGCCCGGCTACACATAATGACCGGCATCACACGGTGCGCAGAATGTCCGGGGGGTCGAAAACGATATGCAGGCGAAGTTCAGGTGGCACGAGGCGGTCGCGGACGGGGAGACGGCGCGGGCGCTGTCCGGTGCGCTCGACCTGCCGCTTCCCGTGGCGCTTGTCTTGGCGGCGCGCGGCGTGTCGACGCCCGACGCGGCGCGTGCCTTTCTGAATCCCAGTCTCAAAGACCATCTGGGCGATCCCTTAGCCTTCCCCGGCGTGCGCGTGGCCGCCGAGCGGCTGTGGCAGGCGATCCGGGCCGGCCGCGCCATCGTGGTCTACGGCGATTTTGACGCGGACGGCGTCGCGGCCGCCGCTGTGCTGGTCACCGCCCTGCGCCGGCTGGGCGGGGCTGCGGAGGTTTTCCTGCCGGTGCGCGAACCCGAGGGGTACGGGTTGACCCGCGCCGCGCTCGAACGCTGTCTGCGCGAGCGCGGCGGCCCGCCCGACGTGCTGGTGACCGTCGACTGCGGCATCAGTTCGCCGCAAGAGGTGGCCGACCTCGTCCGGCAGGGCGTCGAAGTGATCATCACCGACCATCACGAGCCTAACGGAGCGCTGCCGGACGCAACGGTGATCGTCAATCCCAAGCTGGGCGCCGCGCCGGGCGCGGAACACCTGTGCGGAGCAGGTGTGGCGTTCAAAGTGGCGCACGCCTTGGTCGAACTCGGCAAAGCCAACGGCTGGTATCAGGGTGCGTCGTTCGGCGGCGAATTGCTGGTGCCGGCGGGACTGGCGACGGTGACCGATATCGTGCCGCTGACGGGCGAGAACCGCGTGCTGGTCTGGAACGCGCTGAAATATTGGCCGCGCTTTGCCGGTGCTGGCTTGCAGGCGCTGCTGGCGCGCGCCGCACAGCAGACCGTGACGGCTCCGGATGCCACGACGTTCGGGTTCATTCTCGGGCCACGCATTAATGCGGCCGGCCGCATGGCGTCGGCCATGTCCGCTTATGAGCTGCTGACGACACGCGACCGCGACCGCGCGGCCGCGCTGGCCGCGCAGCTTGAAGCGTTCAACGGGCGGCGGCGCGGCGTGGAGGAGCGCATCGTGCTGGCCGCGCGCCGGCAGTGTGGCCTGGACAGCGCGGGCGCGGGCTTCAGCGAGGCGGCCGTGGTGGTGGGCGGGGATGGGCCGCACGCCGGCGAGGAGGGGTGGCATCCGGGGGTCATCGGCATCGTGGCGGCGCGGCTGTGCGATGCCACCGGCCGGCCGGCCGCCGTCGTGTCGTTCGACGAACGCGGCGCGGGGCGCGGTTCGTTGCGCGCGGGCGAGGGGTATCACGCGCTCGACGCGCTGGCGGAGGCTGAAGAAACACTCGCCGGATACGGGGGGCACGCGCGCGCCGCCGGCTTCCATGTCAAGCCCGGCGCGTTTGACACCTTCAAGCGGCTGTTCAGCGAGGCCTGCGCGCGGCAGGCGGCCGCTTGCGGGGGTGGCTTGTCCCGCACGCTCGCGGTGGACGGCTGGCTTGAACCGAACGCGCTGACGCTGGCGCTCTGCCGCGCGATCCGGCAACTCGCGCCGTTCGGCTGCGGCAATCCCGCGCCGCGCTGGGGCGTACGCGGCGTGACCGTGAAAGAGGTCCGGCCTGTCGGCGCGGCCGGGGAACATCTGCACTGCGTCCTCGCATGCGGCGGGCAAACGCTGCCGCGCGGCGTGTGGTTCCGCAACGGCACTGCAGCCGATGCGTTGCGGGCGCACGCCGGCCCCGTCGACGTGGTGTGCGAATTGCGCGAAAACGTTTTCGGCGGCGAAGCCTCCGTCGAGCTGCATATCGTGGACATGGCCCCGTGCGCGTGAAGGGCGTGCGTTTCAGGGCTGAGCGCGCGGCTTAGGCAGGAACGCGATTAGCGACGCGCCCGCGAGCGCGACCGCGATCAGCACCGAGAAGCCGAGCGCGTAGCTTTTGGCGGCCTCGCTGTACAGGGCGCCGACCAGCATCGGGAAGGCCGACTCAGCCACGCCGTCCGCCACCAGGATGATCCCCATGACGCGGCCCAGCGCGCGCACGCCGAAGAGGTCGCCGGCCATCAGCGGAATGATCATGTAGTCGCCGCCCAGGCCGATGCCGAAGAGCACCGCAAAAACGTAAATGCGGCCCGGGAAGGCCGGCAGGAGCAGCAGCGGGATGGCCGTCGCCACGAGCAGGTAGATCAGCAGCATCACGTGCTTGCGGCTGAAACGGTCGGCCAGCCAACCCATCAGCACGCGGCCCGCGAGGCTGGACAGCAACACGAGCGATAGGATTCGCGCTGCGCCTTCTTGCGTAAAGGTCTGATCGCGCAGGTAGAGCTTCAGGTGCTGCATCACGCCGCCGACCGCGCCGATCGAACACATGCTGCCGAATGCCAGCAGATAAAAAGCGGGAGAACGCAGGATCGCACCGATGTCCACCTTGGGGGCTGCGGGCGGCGGCGCCGCCCCGGCCTGCTGCGGCGCGGTGCCGGGGTTCTTGAGCAGCAGCGGCAGCGGGAACGCCAGCAGCACGATCAGACCGCCCAGCGCAAGCAGGGCGTGGTGCCAGCCTAGGACGTGCTGCAGGCGCGCGGCCACCAGCGGCACCAGCGCGCCGCCCGCACCGATGCCGAGGTAGGCGATGCCCATGGCCTTGCCGCGGTTCTTGTCGAAACGCCGCGCGATCAGCACCTGGCAGGGCAACGGCCCGCCGCAGACATACGCCAGCGCGTTGAGTACGTAAAAAAGATAAAAGAGCGGCAGCGTGTCGGCCATGCTCAGCCCGGCCAGCGCGAGGCCGCCCAGCAAAGCGCCCGCGGCCATCAGGCGCTGCGGACCGAAGCGGTCGACCAGCCACCCGGCGATGAAGCCGAACAGCGGGCCGACCAACAGCTTGCCCAGCGCGTTGCCGCTGGTCACGGTGGCGCGCGACCAGCCGTATTCCCGGGTCATGAAGTCATAAAAAAACGGCAGCCCGTACAGGGCGAACCCCACGAGCGCGAACAGCGCCAAGAAGGCCGCTGTCACGGTGAGCGTCTGCGATGAGCGCCAGCCGGCGGCCGCGCGCGAGGGGGCTTGTTTCATGGCGTGAAGACCGGGGGTGAACAGTTGACGGAGGATTACTTGACCAGCACGGTCAGGCGGCGGACCTCGTATTGGCCGCCGTTGCCCATGAAGGTGTAGTCGGGATGTTCGCCGGCGGCGTTGTTGCCGATGCCGATGTCGCAGGGCGCGCCGCCGTTGAAATTATTGTAGGCGAAGAGCGTCAGCCGGCTCTTCCAGCAATGGACCTGCATGCAGCCGTAGACGCCGTCGTCCGCCGGCTTGTCGTCGAAGTCATATTTGGCGCCGTTTGCGCCGGGCAGGTTCAGGCCGTTCGGGTTGCCGTAGTTCACGCCCCAGAATTCGATATTGCCGCCATCCGAATGGTCCAGCGCGGGAATGCCCTCGACGTTGGAACGCACCGTCAGGTTGGAGACCCGCGTCTGGTGGCGGATGCCGCTGCGTGCGTGCGGAATGCCCAGTTGTTTGGCGTCTTTCGTGAATGCGTCCATAATGGTGCAGACGTAGCGGATGCTCTCGGCTTGCTGAAGCTGGAGCACGTAGGCCACGCGCGCGAACGTGCCTGCCGCGCTGCTGGCGTCGACGGCGTATTTCGGCGCAGCCGCATTGAAATTGCCGCCGAGCGGCAGGTCGATTTCGTAGACCTTGCGGAAGCCCTGGAGCTCGGGCAGGGCCAGTGCGCCGTCTAGCTTCGGCTTGTTGCCGCAGCGGAAGGCGCCGGCCGGCAGGCCCAGGCCGTTGACGAGGTTGGGCTCCGCAAGCTGGTCCCAGGCGAAACGCATTGCCATCGGCGCGCTGATGCCGGGCGCGGAGAGCACGACGCTGCCGCCGTCGATCACCGCGTCGGCCTTGCGGAAGAGTCCGTCCTGGCCGCAAAGCTCGAACCAGGTCGGCGGCTGGCCGTCACGCGTCTTCAGTCCCTCGGCGTGGTCAAACGTGACGCGCAGCTTCGCGCCTTCGACCGCGAAAGATTTGTAGACCGGCCCTTCCCAGCGGATCGCCTTCATGCCGTACGTGCGGTTGAGCGCCTGATTGGCCATGCGCAGCCCCACGTCCTGCTTGTTACGCGGGTGGATATCCTTGATGTTGCCGATGTCGTTGATCACGGTGTAGCCGGTGTTGGGGATCGCGGCGGGCACGGCGGCCTGCGCCTCCCAGATGCCCGGCAGGTGCGTGGCGCGGGCCGGGCCGTAGTTATAGGGCGCGAGCTGCACGAGGTAATAGGGGAAATCGCCCTGGCCCCAGACCTTGCGCCAGCCGTTCACGAGCGCCTTGGTCTTCTCCAAGTACAGCATGCCCTCGCCGTTGTTGGAGCAGCCCTGATACCAGATCGCGCCTTTGATGGCGTACGGGACAAGCCCCGCCACCATGCCGTTGTAGAGCACCGTGGGCTCCTGGTGCTTGCCCTGGGCGTTCGGGAAAACCAGATGCTGCGGGAACTCGGGTGCCGCGCTGATCGCCTGCCCGGCCGCGCTCCTGGCCCTGGCGTCCGCGACCCAAGCCTGCACAGCCGCCACATACTCGTTGAGTACCTGCGCGTGCAGGGGCGTGCCGGGGGTGGCGGTGTCGACGCGCGTCTTGATAGCGGCCAGCTCAGGCAGACCGTCAAACCCGCACGCCGGCGTCCACGGCTCGATGCGCGTGCCGCCCCACGAAGCGTTGATCAAGCCCACCGGCACCTTGAGCGCCTGATGCAGGCGGCGGCCGAAGAAATAAGCCACGGCCGATTCGTCGCTGATGCCTTCAGGCGTCGTCACTTCCCACGCGGCCTGAATGTTCTTTTCCGGTATGGGCTTGAAAGCCTTGGGTGCCTTGAAGTGGCGGATCAGCGGGAAGGTCGCGCCGGCGCGCTCCTGCTCGGCATTGTCCACATTCGCCATGCGCCACTCCATGTTCGACTGGCCGGAGCAGAACCAGACTTCGCCCACGACCACATTGGTGAAGGTGACCGTGTTCGCGCCGGAGACGGTGAAGGTCGCAGGATCGGCCGAGGCTTGCAGGGCCTCCAGCGCCAGACGCCACGCGCCGTCCTGGCCCGCCACGGTTTTCTTGGACTGCCCCGCGAACGAGACGGTCACCTGCTCGCCCGGCGCCGCCCAGCCCCAAACCGGCACCGGCTGTCCGCGCTGCAGGACCATGTTGTGGTTGAACACATTCGGCAGGCTGACATCGGCCGAGACGGCACCGGCGACCAATGCGGCGCTAGCCGCTAAAACAAACCCCGTACGTTGCATCATCATTCCCCTGTTCTGTTTCGCCCGGCCGCGAGCCAAGCATCTATCGTGCCGGTAGGATAGCGCATTTTTGCGGCGCGTCCAATCGCAAAACAGCAACCAGCCGATTGCCCACCCGAACGGCTTGACGCGGACACGCGCCGGCGCGATACTGCGCACTGTCGCAGGCCGACCGGTCCGGAAGCGGCTGACGTACGCGGCATATCAGGAGGTGAGGATGAGGCCAGAAAGGCGGATAGCGGCTCGGGAACATGGGATACGGATGCTGGCGCTCGCGGCGGGCTTCGCGCTCACGCTCCGCGCCGCGCCAGAACCGCGTTGGATCTCGGCGGCGGACCCCGCGCCCGCGCACGCGCCGAGCCGCTTCACCCGCGCGTTCCGCCTGGCGTACGTCCCGTCAAAAGCCTGGGTGCGCGTGCATGCCCGTGACCGGTATCGCCTCGCGGTCAACGGCCGGCCCGTGAGCGTGGGCGACACGCCGTGGGATGCGGAGTCCTTTGACATCACGCCGCTCGTGCGGGTCGGCGATAACATGATCGCGGTGGACGCCGATGCCGATGTTCAAAGTCCCGACAACTGTTTCATCTGGCTGCGGCGCCGCTTGTCCGCGCCGGCCGCGTTCGAGCGGCTGAGTTTCCGCACGCGCGACGCGCGGCAGGACGAGTGGCTCTACGTGGAGGTGGTCGATGACAAGGGGCACACCTCGGGATTCTACTGCGTCGAGCGGCGTCGCCCCGACCTGCTGCTGGGGCGTCACGGTAACGAGCGGGAACATGTGATCGCATTGCGGCAAGAGCCGACGCTCGCCTACCGCACGCAGTCCGCGCCGTGCGATTTCTCGCGCCTTGTCGAGGTCGGCATCCGCATGGACCGCAAACAGGCGCGCCCCGCTCCAGCCGGGCAGGTGGCGCTGGGTGCCGTCCGGCTGCACGGCGCAACCGACACGGATCTCGGCGGACCTGCCGGCTGGCGGCTGGAACCCGGCGCCGGCGAGCACCGGCGCAGCCGGCTGGAGCCGGGCAGCAACGGGTTTTTTGTCGTGCGGTATGATTTCACTCCGGCGCCTGATCCGTGTGTTTCCGTGGACGTGCAGGCGTGGGGGCCTACCGGCGAGACCACGCGCGTGGTCAGTGACCGCACCTGGCAGGCCAACGGCCGGCCGGCCCTCCTGCCGGAGGTGAAGCGCGATTCGTTCGCGTGGTCACCGCTGGCGATCGAAGGTCCCGGCGCACGGACCAGCCCGCCGCTCGCCGCCGCCGTGAGCGTGACGTTCGACGGCGGTCGCGGCGTTGAAGGCATGACCAACGCCGTGACGCTGCAGGTGTGGGCTGCCGCCGCGCTGCCCGACGCGCGGGTCCGGCTGCGGCTGCAAAACTGGCAAGGCGACGAGGTGTTCAACCAGGACGCCGCCATCGCGTGGCGCGGCGCCGAAGGCCGCGCACGCGTCGCGCTGCCGGGGTTGCCGCGCGGCCTCTATCGCGCGGATGCCAGCTTGGCGGGCATCGCCGACCAGCGCCGCCACGCGGCTTATGCGGTGCTCGCGCCGGGCGAGACCAACGTGGCGAGCGTCATCCGCACGCTGACGCCGATCGTGCGGCGCGGGATGCCGTTGCAGGGCGTCGACACCAGTTGGCGGGCGGATCCGGCGCTGATGCTGGGCTTCCGCGATCAAGGTATCAATTTCCTGCAGGTCCACATGAGCCCCCGGCAGCTCGACAACGGCGAGTTCAACGACCTGCTGGCCTTCTGTCGGGCAACCGGCCTGCGCTTCGCGATCAACAACGAATCCGCGAACTGGTCGACCAACGCGCCCGGCCCCGACGGCCGGTGCCGTTTTGTCGCGCCGGACGGCTGTCATCGCTGGGATCTCTCGCCCGAGGCGCTGGACGCGGCGACGGCGACCGGACTTTTCGAAGGCGTGGTCTACGACGAGGGCGAGCACATGCAGCTCTGCCGCAACCGTATCGCCTTTCCGCGGGCATCGGACGGTCGGCCGTATCTGGTGGAAACCACCGGCATGACCCTGGAAGAGGCGCACGCGGCCTTCACCGGAGCGGCGCGTCAGGTGAACCGGTTTCACCGGCGGCACGGTGCGCGGATGATCGTGGAGAGCGTCTTTCCGTCGCTGTGGCATCCGCTGGCGCAGGCCGACGTGACGCTCTGCCCGAAGTTGCTCAAAGAGGACGTTTATCCGGTGGTGCTGGCGCTCGCGCTGGGCGCGGCCAAGCAATACGGCGCCGAGCTATGGTTCACGCCGGATTTCTGGTCGATGGGGCATTTTCCAGGACATTCGGTGGAGAAGTACACGGCCGCCCTGCGGCTCGCGCACGCGGCCGGTGTGGACAACGTGTACACCGAACATTTCATCGGGCTTTGCCGCATCCGCGGCGTGACCTATGAATTCTCCGCGTACGGGGCTGCCCTGCAGGCTTTCCTGGACGACGCCCCCTCGCGCGCCAAGCGCGGCTACACGTACTTGGATTACGAGCCAGAGGTCGCGATCATCCGCTTTCCGGACAGCGACTGGGGCCAGGCATCCTGTTATTATTGGGATACCCTCTACGGGGCGCTGGATCTGCCGCCCACGCCGGAGACCGGCGAATGGATGCAGGTGTTCAGTCTGCTGACCGGCGGCCAGAGCGATCCGCGCGCGGTCAATGCCAATAGCGCGGTCTATCCGCGTTACGAGCAGCCGGTGATGATGCCCTGCCCGCCGACCGCGGTCTACGACCACAACGCGGGGCCCGAAGTGCTGCGCGGCGTGCCCACGCTTTTCCTGTGCGGCGTGACCGTTTCGCCGGGAACGCTCGCGGCGGTCGAGGCGTGCGTGCGGCGCGGCGCGATCTGCTTTGCCGCCGCGCGCCTCTGCCCGGAGCGTGTGCGGTGCCAGGCGTCGGAACGGCCGGCGCGGGTGGGCGACAAGAAGGGCGCGTGGATCGTGCTCGACGGTTTCAGGCCTGAAGATCTCGGGCCGTACGAGCCCTTGCTGCCGTCGGTCGGCCATGCGTTGCGCCTGAAATTCAAGGGACGCGAGGTCGCCTTTGCCGCAGACGGAACAGGGCCTGACGCGCCCTGAAG